>JAOZRI010000514.1 GCA_029940235.1 Desulfobacula sp.
TGTCTGCCCTGGTTTCTGGAATTAACAAATCCCATTCTAAAAACTGTATTATCAAGACGGGTTTCCAAAAGGCTTAACAAGTTGGTACCTGTAATTCCTTTTTTCCTGTCAGCCTTTTTAAAAGAAATCCTAAACTGTTTTTCTGATATTCCATAAAGCCTTCTGACTTTTTGTTTTTCTCTAAGCTGAATTCCATAATCTGACAATTTAGTTCTTCTTTGTCCATGTTGACCTGGAGGATATCCTCTCCTGTCAAAACTGCATTTATCTGAAAAGCATCTATCACCTTTCAAAAAAAGCTTCATATTTTCACGTCTGCATTGTCGGCAAACAGATCCTCTATATCGTGACAATGTTTTTCTCCTTTATCAAAACCTTAAAAACTTAAACTCTTCTTCTTTTTGGCGGACGACATCCATTATGGGGAACCGGTGTAACATCCTTGATCATGGTTATATGAAACCCAAGCGCATGCAATGCTCTTAAGGCTGATTCTCTTCCTGGTCCAGGACCTTTTACATATACACCAATAGTTTTCATCCCATGTTCCATAGCCTTTGCACCTGCATCTTCTGCAACAAGCTTTGCTGCAAAAGGTGTACTTTTTCTTGAGCCTTTAAATCCCTGCCTACCTGCACTTGACCATGAAATAGTATTTCCATTTTCATCGGCAATTGTAACGATAGTATTATTAAAAGTGGATTGAATATGAACAATTCCCGTAGAAATATTCTTTCTCACCCTCTTTTTGGACATAACTTTTTTAGACTTTTTTGCCATAATTCATAAAACCTTTTTTATTATGCTTGTTTCTTTTTAACTGCAGTCCTTTTTGGACCTTTTCTTGTTCTGGCGTTTGTACTAGTCCTTTGACCACGACAGGGAAGGCCTTTTCTATGGCGTAATCCTCTGTAACAACCTAAGTCCATAAGTCTTTTAATATTCATGGAGACTTCACTTCTAAGTTCACCTTCAACTTTAAACTCAGCATCAATGATTTTTCTGATATCATTAACCTCTGATTCAGTCAGATCATTTGCTTTAATAGTTGGATCAATACCTGTTTTAGCAAGTATCTGTTTTGATCTTGTGCTGCCTATTCCGTAAATATAGGTTAAAGCTATCCATGCATGTTTATCTCTTGGTAAATCAACTCCTGCAATACGTGCCAAATTTTATTCCCCCTATCCCTGCCTCTGTTTATGGCGTTTGTTTATACAAATAACTCTGACGACACCACGTCTTTTAACTACTTTACAATTTCTGCATATTTTTTTTACAGATGCTCTGACTTTCATCTATCTACTCCTATTTAAATCTATATGTGATTCTGCCCCGACTTAAATCATAGGGTGAAATTTCAACTGATACTGTGTCACCCGGCAGAATTTTAATAAAATGCATTCTCATTTTCCCGGAAATATGTGCAAGTAATACATGCTTATTTTCCAACTCAACTTTGAACATGGCATTGGGCAGTGTTTCAAGTACTTTCCCATCAACTTTTATGGGTTCTTCTTTTGCCATAGTCTTATCAATCTCCTTAAATCTAACGTTTCCAGGCTTATCTGCCTTTTATCCTTTTTGCACCAGATCTTCCTAAGAAACCATCATAATTACCTGTAATCAGATGGGATTCAATCTGGGAAATGGTATCAATGGATACACCAACTACAATCAATAGAGCTGTGCCGCCAAAATAGAAGGGAACATTAAATTTTCCCATTAAAAAGGTTGGCAATACACAAACGGCAGAGACATAAAGTGCTCCGCCAAGTGTAATTCGTGTCAACACTCTATCAATATATTCACTTGTTCTTTTCCCAGGTCTTATACCAGGGATATATCCACCATTTTTCTTCATATTGTCAGCAACATCATCAGGATTAAACTGTACAGCTGTATAGAAAAAACAGAAGAAAATGATAAATCCTATATA
>JAOZRI010000515.1 GCA_029940235.1 Desulfobacula sp.
AACCCAAATCAACTGGTGCTAAATGAGTACTTAGCAGGGTTTTATCCTGAAAAGAAAATGATACCGGAAATGACACAAATGTGGGCCAATTATAAAACAGATTATAAACCGTTGGTTGAATTTGCCAAAGAGAAAAATTTACGTTTTATTCGGTTTACATATTCACCGCCAGGCCTTGTGTAATCTGGCTTAACCCCTGATTGATGAGATTCAATCCCTGTTCCAGAATGTATGGTTGTGTTGGGAAATTTTGGACGTCTGTTTTGAAAGTGGCTGAAATTGCAGGGTTTCTGAAATAGCGTTTTGACGTAATTGAGACCCAAAGCCATTTCCATCCAAGCTCTGTAACCCGGTAGAATGATTGATTTTTCTGTTTTTTAATAGCACCCCGAGCTATCAATTTTTTCATTTCATACCGAATTTGAGCGGGATTTGCAAAAAATTGATTAAGCGCATGTTTCAAGTCTACAGTTTTAAAACCATAGAGGGAATATTTGGGTTTTAGCAGCTCCTGACATAAGGCAAGTTGACGGTCTTTTCTAAAATCCGGCGGTGTAACACTTCGATTTTTTTGATCCAGGACAGGATGATCAAATAGATCTGCTTCACCATCACAAATAGTAGAAACATCAACATCAGCACAGCAGTTCAACAGCCGATTGTTACATCCGAGTCCGCACCACAAACATGCCTGCAAAAAAAGAACAGGTTTTTTGAGCCCCAGCGATTTGGGGTTATTGATGGTGGTTTCAGTTCTGATGAAATTTCTAGATTTATTGTACTGCTTGATGGCATTCCTCCTGAACCAGTGTTTGATACAGGCGTTGTTATCGTACAGTCTCCAGTAGGATTTTGAATTTGAACGGGCTGGCCGTCTGCTGAAAATCTTTGCTATAGTGTCGGGCAATCCAACACGTGAGAATTTATCCAAAAGCCTTTCAAAGAGACTTGTACAAAACCGGGCTGATTTAAAAATAACATTGGAGCAGATTTCGACTTGGGCCAGGTACCAGTCATGCTTCAGGTGCTTGGATAAGGTGGAATATTTACCCTTATCAAATTTAAAAAATAGATTCATCCAATAGTCAATCCTTTGCTGGACTAATTTGCCAGTTATTTCCCTGGCTGCCTGCTGAAGGGCTACCGGGTCTGAGACGTGAGTAAAGGCGTTCTCTTTCATTTTGTATGCTACGCCTTTTTGATCCAACTGTGATTTGATGTAATGATGACCGTTGAAATAAAATTCACAGGGAAAAGGCAGATATGAGGAAATTTTCAAATAACAGGGGCCACCAAGAACAGCGTCATGAAAATATATGTAATATTGCTTGACCGGTTTTTTGCATTTGTAAAGCACTTGGTGTTTTCGGCCTTTTTTTGTGATGTACTCCCTTGAAGCAACTGTTCTTACAGGTTCTTTGTCAGTTAAAATGCAGAATATATGGTTTCCATTTCCTTTGAATTGATTGGCATAGTTAATTTCGACAAATCTTTGTTTTGCACCATTAACACCACCAATGGAAGGCCACCAGTGGATTTGGGAACCAAACTTTTTAGCCTGTTTGGAAATATGAGAATTAAGTTGATCTGTAAAAATCCGCATTACTCCATTGGTTCTTTTGGAAAATCCCATGGCCTTTAGAAAAAGAACTACGCAAGCAGTTGAAAAAAACTTCAAGATATAGCCACGGATAATAACACGGTCAAAACAGGTATAATTGAATTTGATATTTTTTGAGAACTGATTTATAAATAAGTTGTTGTTCACGGGTACCTCCTTCTATAAGGTTTTGTATGGTGCTTAATCTATAAAGGATTACTCGTGAACAATCAATAGTTCAGGGGTCTATGGGCAGTTTTCGGAACTTTAGTTTGATAAATTTTGTCAATCAAACGAAGAGTTGAAGGTGAAAAAATTAACATAATTTTTTCTA
>JAOZRI010000516.1 GCA_029940235.1 Desulfobacula sp.
CGCTTGCCTGTCACGCAAGAGGTCGCGAGTTCGAGTCTCGTCACTCCCGCCACTAATACTAAGGGTTTCAGCATTTTGTTGAAACCCTTTTGCTTTTTTTAGAAAGTCTTTTTGCCTTCAATGTTAATGCCTGAAAAAGTCCCAACAGTATTAGGGAAGCTGTTAACTTTTTCCTTGATTTATATGTCAGATAGACGTATAAAGAATAATGAATCAAGTAATATTAAACAAAAAAGCTAAAAAGCAATTTAAGAAACTTCCCATTCATGTTGCAAGGAAGCTTTTGAAATGGTCAGAACAGGTTGAAACATTTGGTATCATGATAATTCGAGAAATTTCGGGTTATCATGATGAACCTTTACACTCAAACAGAAAAGGGCAGCGTTCAATAAGATTATCTAAAGCATACAGGGCTTTTTATATTGAACATGAAGATAATATAATTATTGAAGTTATAGAGGTGAATAAACATGACTACTAAAACTTATGGTACAAAAGAAATGGTAAGAGACATTGGCTCACTTACATTTGCTAATGCTATAGAGGCTCACCGTAAATGTGAAGAAGTTTCTCAAAAGGATTTTGCAAAAATGTTGGGAATATCAGCTCAAAGTCTTTGCGATATTGAGAAAGGTCGCAGGATTCCATCACCCCGACGAGCCGCCAAAATTGCAAAACAGATAAAAGAACCTGAAATTTTTTGGATTCGTCTTGCATTACAAGATATGCTTACACAAGAACAATTAAATTATACAGTTTCAGTGGTATAGAGATAATTTTTTGTGTGAAACAAGCACAACCTTAATCGGACTAATTTTGATATATAAAAAAAAACTGTGCAATAAAAAAATTAATTTAATAAATTGAGATGAAAAAATGGAAAGACTTTTAGTTATTATTGTTTCTGCTGCCATTGGGACAGCTTTTTTCCTATGGTTTTCCCGGGCTGTTAAAAAGCAGTACATGCAGGAGTATATAATGTCACATCAGTGGCTTTTACACCCGAATTCAATTTGTTACTGGCGGACAGGCATGGCTGGCCTGGGATTTGTTCTCTACTTTTTTACCCATTATCAACCCCTTGCAATATTTATATTTACCTTTGCAGCAATTCTTGACGGCGCTGACGGTGTTGTGGCAAGAGGGTGCAATCTTGGGTCGGTCTTGGGAGAATGGCTGGACCCCATGTGTGATAAGTTGACCTATCTGCCGCCTTTGACTGGATTTGCCTATGCAGGAATTATATCAATAAAGCTTATGTGGATTCTTATTGTTATTGAATTTGTGGGGCAGTTTTTTGCCCGGAGGATTTTAACATGGCTCAAACTCTCTGGAGCAGCCAATAATTTTGGGAAAATTAAAGCCATCATCTGCTTTGGCCTTGTTATTTTATGTGCATTGATGGATACAAATCCAGAAATTATCAACATTACCAATGAAGTGCTTATAGCCTGCATTATCCTCTCCTCTGCATCTGTGGTTTTTAAGTTTATCCCCAATAGGCTCTACGCAGATATTCTCTCTGTCCTAAATTTTTGTTGTGGTGTGACCAGTCTTATATTGACACATAATCACTATTTTGCCCGGGCAATCTGTATCATTATTGTTGGTCAGTTGTTTGACCTGTTTGATGGACGGATGGCTTTAAAACATGGCGGAACCAAATATGGCCCTTATTTGGATGACATTGCCGATTTTGTCAGTTTTGGACTGGCTCCGGCCTATGTGATTATACAGATAGGCGGTTCATTAGCATGGTTTGTCAGTGGTTTCTTTATCATCGGAGTTGCATTTCGTCTTATCCGGTTTGTCATGGTGGATAAAAACCGGACAGATCTGCCCGAGGGAATATTTAGCGGACTTCCCAGTCCTGCGGGAGCATTGATCGTTCTTGGTGCATCTCTTATTGCAACACCTGGCATATTGTGGGGT
>JAOZRI010000517.1 GCA_029940235.1 Desulfobacula sp.
ACTCCAGCCTCGGGCCTTTTTAATCATAATTCCTGGGACGGCTTTAAATGGCATGGCTTTAAATAGAGAGGTTTATTAACATTGATAAAAGATTACCGCCCCTATTATATAAAGCAGCTCTGGTACAGAATACAGCATATTTATATCCGTCATAAACTTACGCCCCAGTTAAAGTATCTTGGAGAGCATCCCTTTATTATAAAACCATGGTATATTGAAATATTTGGTGGCCCTGTCAGCATAGGAGATAATATTACTCTTCTTGGGTGTTCTGATAAAAAAACAAGACTGACTGTCTGGTCAGACAAAAAAAATATTGATGGCATCATTATTGGTGACCATGTTCTCATCTCTCCGGGAGTTAGAATCAGTGCTGCAAACAGCATAAAAATTGCTGATTCCTGCATGCTGGCAAGCCATGTCTATATAACCGATTCAGACTGGCACGGTATTTATGACCGCTCCATGCCCCCCAGTGAGACAAGTAGAGTTATTCTCAAGGAAAATGTCTGGATCGGGGACAGCGCAATTGTCTGTAAAGGTGTGACCATCGGTGAAAACAGTATCATTGGTGCGGGAGCCGTGGTAACAAGTGATATTCCGCCCAATGTGATTGCAGTCGGTAATCCAGCCAGAGTTATAAAACACCTTGACCCTGATAAAACCATCACCACCCGAAAGGAGAGATTCTCAGACAGTGATAAAATGCATCATGCCCTTGAAACAGCAGAAAAAGAATCCCTTAAAGGCAATACATTTTTTGGATGGATCAGATCACTGTTGTAATTGTTTCCCTCTACACTATTTAAACCACATTCAATAACGCACCTGTTTTTTTGCCAACCATATATTTGTGATTATATTCAATTAATAATATAAAAAATTAATATTGGTACCAGTCAATGCTAATAATATTTCAGGAGGATAGTGATGAGTAAACAGACCCTGACCCTGCCAATTACTGGAATGAGCTGTGCCAACTGCTCTGCAAATATAACAAGAACAATCAGTAAACTTGATGGTGTTTTAAATGCCAATGTTAACTTTGCATCTGACCAGGCAATGATCTCCTTTAACCCTGATATAATCGCCTTAAATAAAATAATAGATACAATTCAGGATCTGGGTTTTAAAGTTCCTTTAAAAGATACTGAAGAGATTGCACGAAATGCTGAAATCAAGGATCAGACTCAAAAATTTATTGTGGGTGCTGTTTTTGCTCTGCCACTGTTTCTCATGAGTATGTCAAGGGATTTTGGGCTAATTGGTTCCTGGAGTCATGCTTCATGGGTAAACTGGTTTTTTTTGTTTCTTGCAACACCTGTCCAGTTTTACACAGGAATAGATTATTATATTGGAGCATATAAAAATTTAAGGAATAGAAGTGCCAATATGGATGTATTGATTGCTCTTGGCTCTTCTGTTGCCTATTTTTATTCCATCGCTATTCTTATCCTGCCTGGATTAGGTGGGCATGTCTATTTTGAAACTTCTGCGGTGATTATTACCTTGATAAAATTTGGCAAGCTTCTTGAAGCAAGAACCAAAGGCAAGACAGGGGGTGCCATAAAAAAACTTATGGGGCTTCAGCCTAAAACTGCCTTTATTATTGAAAATGGTGTGGAAAAAGAGATTTCCATATCAATGGTAAAGCTGAATGACATAGTTGTGATAAGACCAGGTGAAAGAATTCCTGTTGACGGGGTCATCATTGAGGGAAGTTCAACCATTGATGAATCCATGCTGACAGGAGAACCTATTCCTGTTGATAAGGCAACAAAAGATGCAGTCACCGGCGGTACAGTCAACGGCGCAGGTCTTTTAAAATTTAAAGCCACCCGGGTGGGCAAAGATACTGCTCTCTCCCAGATCATAAGACTTGTCCAGGAAGCCCAGGGCAGTAAAGCTCCAATCCAGGCCCTTGCAGATAA
>JAOZRI010000518.1 GCA_029940235.1 Desulfobacula sp.
GTCATTCCTGCACCTGCCCTGAAATAATCTTTTGTTTTGTAACCTCCTGGACGCATTATCAATGCATTTACTTGATGAGTGGGCAATATGAAAGTATTGGAACAGGCAACTGCAACTACCAAAGCTGCTATACGCGGATCGGCACCAGCATTGGCCGCCATGTTCATTGCCAATGGGATCATTAAAACAGTTGCCCCAACATTAGAAACCACAAGGGTGAAAAATGATGTCAGCACAGCAATGACTGTGATTAGAATTAAAGGTGAAACAGATCCAAGACCTCCAGTAATTGTTTCTGCCAGAAGTTTGGCAGCTCCAGTTTTTTCAAAGGCAATACCAAGTGGAATAAGACCACTTAGCAGGAATACGGTCATCCAGTCTACTGAATCATAGGCTTCATCAACAGAGAGAACTTTTGTAAGTATTATGCCAAGGGCTCCAGTTAAAAGAGAAATTGAAAGCTGTATATGAAAAACAAGGATCATGATCAGAGATAAAATAAGACTGCCTACAGCAAATTTTACTTTATCGGTGCGAAGAAGTTCACCCTGAACATCTTCAGTAAACACCAGGTCGTTTCTTCTCTCTTTTAAATAGTGGAACTGCTTCCAGGGACCTTGCAGCAAAAGAGCATCACCTGCTTGAAGTGTCATAGTAGAGATCTCTCCCACAAATGCCTGTTCCTGTCTGAAAACAGCTAAAGGGGTAACCCCATATTTTTTGCGGAAAGAAAAAGAACGGAGAGTATTACCAACAAGTTCAGATCTTGGAGTGATTATTGTTTCTGCAAAGCCAGCATTATTTGGGGAAAAACTTTCAGCAAAAACCTCAAGCTCGTCTTTTATATCCCATTCAAATGCTTTTGCCATTTTTTTTACAAGTTTAGGCAGTCCTTCCACAATTATAGTATCTCCACCACTGATTGTATCAGAGTGGGCAGGAGAAGTGATATTGCCTCCTGTTTTTTCGCTAATTGCTAGAACTGTAGTGAAAAAAACTGGTCTGATCTTTAACTGCTCAAGAGATTTTGGGCCTTTGAACGATTCAGGTACCCAAATTTCAAAAAGACTGCCTAAATCATGGTATGTTCTTTCAAGTTCCTGGGACATTAATTTGTTTCCAGTGCCTTTTTCTTTTGCACCTGGAAGAATAAATCTGCCAAAAAGAATAAAATAAATCAAGGCTGCGACAACTAAACTCAAACCAATTGGAGTAACTGAGAAAAGCCCGAAACTTTCTACATCAGGATGTGATATTTTCATCACATCATTTAATAGGATCAGAGGACTTGATCCTATAAGGGTTAGACAACCTCCGATAATAGCACAAAAACCCATAGGCATAAGTATTCTGGAAACTGAGATGTTAGTTTGCCTGCAGATACGTTTTGCTGCTGGCATAAATAGAGCGGCTGCTCCTATGTTCTGCATAAAACTTGATATAAAGGCAACTGTCCCAGATATAAGCATCATAATTCTGTTTTCTCTTTTTCCGGCAAATTTGAGCAGAATACTTGCAAGTGAATTCATGGCTCCTGTCTTGTCAAGACCCGCACCAATAATAATAACGGCAATTATTGAAACTACTGCGTTGCTTGAGAGTCCACTGATAGCTTCTTTTGGTGTTACCAGGCCAAGCAGAGGTAATAATATCATCATAATGATACCTACTACATCAACACGTACCCACTCAAATATAAAGAGTAAAATAGCCAATACTAAAACAGCTGTTACTAATATTATTGGAGTTGTCATATTATCATTAATTCCACTTATATAGATTATGATGATCCATACCAGAAATGGCAAGATTTCTGTTACTATTTTTAAGGTTATAATTTATAGGCTCGTCATCTGCTCAAATGAAAAATCTTTAACTGTAAACTTTGTCAGCTGTTATTCACCTTGACAGGGAAGATCTTTCCA
>JAOZRI010000115.1 GCA_029940235.1 Desulfobacula sp.
CATGTTCCATTTGCAAAAGAGGCCATGCACATGCTGAGCAGCAAAGGCTTTGATGACAAGAGCACTGTCCACTATTTTGCCCTCTCCTATCAACTGAGACGTGCCTTCTATTTTATATCCAACGCCCTTGTGGGTTCAAGCCCATGTATGCAAAATCTAAAAAAACATTTATGGAACAATGTGTTTACCCATAATATTGATCTATACAGCAGGTTTTTATGGAATAAAATGGAGGATTTTTCTACCCTGCTTCTTGGTGAAACAGGAACAGGGAAGGGAACTGCTGCTAAAGCCATAGGAAGAAGCGGATATATTCCCTTTGACGAAAAAAAACAGTGTTTTATTCAAAGTTTTACAAGGGCATTCTCCTCATTGAACCTTTCCCAATATCCTGAGACCCTGCTTGAATCAGAACTGTTCGGACATACAAAAGGAGCTTTTACAGGAGCAGTGGATAATTATCAAGGTGCATTTGATCGCTGCAGCCCCCATGGCTCAATTCTTCTTGATGAAATAGGTGAAATTCCAAATCATGTCCAGATTAAATTATTACGGGTTCTCCAGGAGAGAAATTTCTCTCCAGTGGGAACCCATGAAAAGTCAAGATTTAAAGGAAGGGTTATTGGTGCCACTAACCGACCCAAAAAAGATATTATTGATAACACAATTTTCAGAGAAGATTTTTACTACAGGCTTTGTTCGGATATTATTAAAGTGCCTCCCCTTAGGACCAGAATCATGGAAAAGCCTGAAGAGCTGGATGATCTTCTTGAGTTTACAATTAAAAAAACGACTGGCATCCACTCTAAAAAATTAAGTACAAAAATAAAAAGAACCATTGACCGTCAGCTTGGAAAAGATTATCAATGGCCAGGCAATGTCAGAGAGCTTGAACAGTGTGTAAGAAGTATTGTATTAAGGCGTGACTATAAAGGTAAGGGTGAACAAAAGGATCTTGATCTTACAGAAAAACTTATACAGGGTATTTCAAAGCAAAGCATACCTGTTTCATATCTGGTATCAGGATATTGCAAAATTTTATATGACAGGTTTGGCACCTATGAAAAAGTTGCAAAATTAACAGGTTTAGATAGAAGAACCATAAAAAAACATATTATTAACTTTAAACAAGATTAAAAACAATTATGCTTGCATTCTTACCACCCCAGATCAAAGGAATTTTATCCATTCTGTTATATACAATCAATACTATTGTTCTAACCATTCCCTTGATTTTTATCTCTTTTTTCAAATTTATCATACCTCTCCACAATATAATTATCACTCTTGATAAAATTTTGATATCCATTGCCACTTTATGGATAGGAATTAATTCATTTAACTCTAAACTTTTCTGTAATATTGAGTGGGATATAAGAGGGCTTGAAAAATTAAAAAAAAAAGAGTGGTATCTTGTGCTTTCCAACCACCAGTCATGGGTTGATATTCTTGCTTTGCAGTCAACCTTGAATCAAAAAATTCCCATGCTCAAATTTTTCTTAAAAAAAGAGTTGATATGGGTTCCTTTTCTTGGACTTGCCTGGTGGGCATTGGATTTTCCTTTTATGAAACGATATTCAAAAGCCCAGATAAAAGCAAAACCTCATTTAAAAGGAAAAGATCTTATAAGCACAAAAAAAGCGTGTGAGAAATTTAAGCATACACCTGTTTCCATAATAAATTTTGTTGAAGGCACAAGGTTTACACCAGAGAAAAAAGCTTTACAGCAAAATAATAATTTTACACATCTTCTAAATCCAAAAGCTGGTGGAATAGCTTTTGTTCTCGGCTCCATGGGAGAACACCTCAATACAATCATTGATGTTACCATTGTTTATCCAGATAAGACTCCCACATTCTGGGAATATATTTCAGGAAAGACCAAAAAAATTATTATCGATTTTCAAATCATTGAATTAACAAATTCCCTGACGGGAGATTATTTTAATGATCCTGAATATAAAAAATATTTTTTCTCCTATTTAAATGATCTGTGGCAAAAAAAAGATGCCCGAATTGAAAGTCTCAAGAACAATATATAAGTTGAACAAGTTGAAACCAGTTTTTGAATAAAAATTAGATATTTTTAACCTGCATTTCATACACATTAAGATCTTTTTCACCATCAGATGTGCATAGAGATTCCACAATTTTTGAATGGCGAATCATTTCAGACACTCGTTTTTCACTGTGCAGACCTGTAATAACTGTGCCATTCATAATTACCCCTTCAACAATAACAATTGACTGACCAGGATTCTCATCAGCCCATTTAAGGAGATTGGCTCTTTCTGTTAAAAGATCTTTTTGGGCTTTATCCAGAGACTTAACTTGCCTGTTCTCTTCCTTAATTACTTCTTCAAGTTTCTCACTCTTATCAAAACAACTATCTAATTTATCTTCAGCATTCTGGGCATCTGTCTTTAGCTGTACAATTTTATTTTTCATCTCTTTAATGGATCCAATATTTTCAGAGTCTTTTTCCATTAAAGCAATTGTTGAATTAATCTCTTTCTCTTCCAGTTGCGCCCTGTCCTGAATATGGGCAAGCTCGGTAATCTCTTTTTGAAGATCCCTGTTTTTAAAATTTAATTTTTCTTTTTTGTCTCCATGATGCTGGAGCTGCTTTTCAAGATTCTCCAGCTTGTCTTTGATTTTTTCCAACTCCTTTTTAGTAAAAACATCATGGCCCACTTTTATTGTGCAGGGCTCTGCTTTTTCAGTACCGATATTCCTGGCTGTTACTCCCAACTTGGCTGTTATCTGCGAAGATATAATTTTGCCATTTTCCACAACACATCTACCAGAACACTCAATTTCAGAATCCACAATCTCTTTTGCTATAAATACATTACCCATGCACGCAACTTCAGAATTATGGATAAATTTAGCATATACATTACCCCTTGCATATATTTTACCTTCATTTATACCGCCTGCAATTCTCACGTTCCCGTCTGCGGTTACTATGCCTCCATCTAATTCTATAATTTTTATATCATTACCTTTTACTTTAAATCCGGATTTAACTCGCCCTTTAACATTAACATTACCATCAAAATTGATATGTCCTGTTTCATAGTCCACGTCACCTGAAGTTATATATTCTTCATGGACAAAAACACGTCCAGACAATGAAAATTTGGGAAATCCTGTAACATCGGCGATCAATTTAATGCCATCTTCAGAAATTTTTACTCCACTACCGTATTTGATGGCAAGATCTTTGCCAGGAATAGTTTCAACCTTATCCCCATAAATATTATGGCCATGGCGTGATTCCACCATGGGAATCTTTTCTGCAAGCACTGTTCCCTCTTCAACAAGAGGAATCTCCCCACGGTCTTTAAAATCAATTACACCATCCTCGGTCATACCCCCGGCTGTAAGATAATCTGTATTAAAAAAAAACTCTACTCGGGCATTTTTCCCCTGAATGGGCAAGATACCCTGGGCTATTTTAAAAGCTTTTGTTTTAAATCCACTTGATGAGATAAAGCCTTGAATCATTTCATCCACTACAATTCCGGACACAATACCTTTATCAAAAAGAGCTTCTTTAACTTGCTCCACAGTGATATTTTCATCAAAACTAACAGTCTTGGTAAAAAAGGCCGTCATAAAATTCTTTGCAACTTCAAGTTTAATTCCACCTGTAATGGTTTCAGGCTCGAGCAGAAGACTTTTATCGCTGGTGTCTTCAAGTATTTTTTCAACAGGAGGTTCTTTAGAGCTTATTTTGACTTGATCTTCCTGGGCAGTATCAACTCCCTCTTTTTTTTCTTCTATAGTTTTTTGATTCTCTATTCTAACTCTTTTTTGAAGTTTAAGGATGTAATCACGCTGTTTTTCTGTCAAAAGACCGGCATCTACAAGCATTTCCCCTATATGGGTAATCCTGTTGCTATTTTTAAGTTCGTTTTGCTGCTCTTCAAGTGCTAAGGTTAACACACTTTTATTTATAAAACTCTTTTGGATTGCAATGCTGCCAAATTTAAACTCTTTTTTACGAAATTCAAGGGCTTTTGCCGCCCGGGCAAGCCTATCTATATTTTTTGAAGAGATTAACTCATTTGATAAAAAATACTCTTTTAAAGCAGTTGTCTTATTTTTTGCAGAAGAACCATGCAACAATGCCTGTTGCAACTCTTCCTTGGTAATAAGTAGATTTTTTACGGCAAGCTGACCAATTAATGGTATTTTTTTATTGCTTTTTTTAGCTACTGCCATAATATCTCCATACAAAAATCGCCATGTGGCGGAACTGATTGTCCTTCATACAATAGCCTGATTTCTGTAGCTTTAACCTAAAGGTCAGGAACCAGGTTAAAACTCACGTGCAAAGTATAAAAGAATAAAAATCAAATTACAGCTGACACCAATCCAGCACCAAGAAATGAAGATTCAATAATAAATTCTCCATGGACACTTGAAATAGTAGTATCATTTTTAAAAAATCTTATTAATAAGAGCATAATAAACGGTATAAAAGCAAGGACAAAAGCCTTATTAACCAATAAATCCATCAAAGATGCCGATAAAACAATACAAATATCCAACAGAAGAACATATTGTATGATTTTAAAGCTCTGTTTTTCTCCCATAAGTATGGGCAGGGTCTCTTTACCGGTAATTCGATCACCCTGAATCGCAAGAATATCAAAAAAAGCTGTTCGCGCAAAGACAAGACCGGTAGCAAAGATAAATACAGCTACAACAGGCAGTAAATTATTTTGATTTGCCACGGCTGGTAAAAGACAGGTTACTATTCCCCAGGCAATTGTGATGAGAATGGTTTTGGAACCAGGGATATCTTTTATTCTGCTCAATTTCCCCTTTCTGGCTGTTAAAGGAATAAATTTTAAATTATATGACAGTCCCAAAAGGCTCATTACAAGTAAAATCATAAAAGAGAGCACCCCTGCAACATAACTCAGGTACAGCCCTGCTGCACCAGATAACACAGCACAAATCAATAGAATCAGTTTATTGTCCTTATAAAAGATTGCCCTCTGGGGATTATTATATTTATCAGACTTGATCATGAACAGATTATTCAATATCTGCATGGAAAGCACATACAGCATTGCTATAAATGCATGCAGCCAATCTCTGTCAAAGCCCTGGAGCACAGAGCATGCATAGGTTAAAGAGCCTGCTCCTGCTGCGGCCATAACATTTGTTTTTAACAAAAAATCACGAATTCCCAGCAAAAAAGAGTGGACAGGATCTTGTTTTTGAAGATTGTGTTCCACTTGAGCACAGGTCTCATTTATAATCCAATTTGGAGTTGATGCTCCAGCTGTAATAGCTATGGAGCTGGCTGAAGACAACTGTTTATAATCAATCTGGGAAATATCTTCAATATGTACAGCTGGTTTTCCTGTTTTTGATGCAATCTGTGCCAGACGTTTTGTGTTCCCGCTCTGTTTTCCTCCAACTACAATTACAGCATCATTCTCATTGGCAAGTTTGCGGATCTCTGTCTGACGTCTCTCTGTCGAGCCACAGATTGTATCAAATATTTTGTAATGGGGAGCATGGATAGTACACCATTTTTTTATCTGATCATAAAACAGTGTGTCCTGGGTTGTCTGGGCAACAATAACAGCATTTTGAAACTTTGGCAGCTCTTTAAGCTGTTCCATGCTTGTAATGGTAAATCCTCTATTCTTTGCATATCCAAGCAGTCCGACAACCTCAGGGTGTTTTTCATCTCCAATAATAATTGTGGAATACCCCTTTTGAGCATACTTATTAATGATAACCTGGACTTTTATAACCCGGGGGCAGGTGGCATTAATAACTGTAAAACCAGCCTCCTTAAGAGCCTGTTCATCTTCGGGAGGGACTCCATGGGCTCGGATTAAAACAACACCTCTCCCTTTTTGAGGAATTTCATCAAGCCTGAAAATTTTTTTTCCCTCAAGCATTTTAAGAACTTGGGGGTTATGGATTAAGGGACCATAGGTATAAAGAGGTTCTTTCTGAGATAGATTGGATGCATCCAATACCATATCCACAGCCCGCCGGACCCCCATACAAAATCCAGCAGTTTTTGCCACAACTATTTTCATATCACAACTGTTTTCATACTCAATTTATTTTCATGCTAAAAATATTTTATGAAATTTGACTCAAAAGATTGATCAGGCGCTGGAACTCTATTTTTGATTTAAAATTAATTTCAATTGTGCCTTTTTCTCCACTTTTTTTAATTATAACCCTGGATTTAATTTGGCGGGTAAGAAGAGAACTTGTTTCATCAAGGAGTTGTTTTTCCTGGGCAGATATTTTCTTTTGCAGTTTTTGCGGCTCTTTTTTTACATCGTTAACAAGTTTCTCAGTCTGCCTTACAGACAAACCCTTTTTAAGAACAATTTTAAAAAGATGAATTTGGTTTTCATGTATGCCGGCTCCCATTAAAGCCCTTGCATGCCCCATTGATATCTCCTGGGCAATCAGGCTGGCTTTAATTATGTCAGGAAGATTTCTAAGACGTAAAAGATTTGCAATTGTAGAACGATTTTTTCCTATTTTCTGGGCAACTTTTGCCTGGGTGTATTTAAATTCATCAATCAACCTATGATAGGCTTCTGCCTCCTCAAGTACATTTAAATTCTGCCTTTGAATATTTTCAATAATGGAAACTTGAAGAACCTGTTCATCTGTTAAATCTTTTAAAATCACCGGCACATGGGTCAAATCAGCCTTTCTGGCAGCACGGAGTCTTCTCTCTCCTGCTATCAATTCATAGGAACCATCAATATTTCGTATTAATAGAGGCTGTAAGACACCCTGCTGAGCAATAGATTGAGTTAATCTGTCAAGCTCTTCCTGGCTGAATGTAGTTCTTGGCTGATAACGATTGGGCGCAATTTCACCTATAGGGCACATAAAAAAATCAGAATTGGCATCATCTGCTTCAAAATCAGGTATTAATGCTGAAATCCCGCGGCCAAGTCCACTGTTTCTCTTTTTTTTCATCTTTTTATGTGTGACCTCCTGGTTAAAAGTTCCCTTGCAAAAGCAATATAGCTTTTTGATCCTTGTGAATGTTTATCATATAAAA
>JAOZRI010000519.1 GCA_029940235.1 Desulfobacula sp.
GGGAAGACCATGGATGAATAATCAGAGTTTTACAATCTCCAAGATTTGCAAGATGAAAGATCATTTCAAGATTATCAATCAAAGAGAAACACTGGGTCTCATTTTCAAGACCAAAGGCGATCATTGCCCCAAAACCTTTATTGCAAAACACTTTTTTCGCTGTTTTGTGATCCGGGTGGTCGCTTAGTCCAGGAAAATTAACCCATTTTACTTTTTTGTGTGCGCTTAAATGCTGTGCTACTTTTATGGCATTTGACAGATGTCTTTCCATTCTCAAGGATAGAGTGTCCATTCCGATCATTGCAAGATATGAATGAAAAGGTGCCTGGGTTGTACCAAAATTAATATGATGCTCCCGCCAGATTTTATCCAACAGGGCAAGTTCACCTTTTCGTTCAATAAAAGGTTTAAAATCCGGGAACCTGACTTTATTCCACTCAAAGTTGCCGGCATCTATGACAATTCCTCCGGTTGCAGCACCATGGCCGCTTAAATATTTTGTTGTTGAATGGATAACAACATCGGCACCAAGATCGATGGGGCGTGCAAGAAAGGGGGATGCAAGTGTATTATCCACAACAAGAGGTAATCCATGATCATGGGCAATTTTTGCTATTTTTTCAATGTCAGGTACGTCCATTCCTGGATTAGAGATTGTTTCAATATATATGAATCTGGTTTTTTCAGTAATTGTATTTTTTATCTCTTCATAATTTTTAATATCAATGATTTTGGCATTTAGATTGTATTTTTTAAAAACACCTGTAAATAAAAGATAAGTTGACATGAAAAGGCCATTACCTGTTATGAACTCATCTCCCGACCTTAAAAGAGCCATGCACGTATTGTTAATGGCAGCCATGCCAGAAGACATCACAACAGCACCTTTCCCATTTTCAAGGGAGCTGATTTTATTTTCAAAAACAGCATTTGTAGGGTTTGTAAGCCTCATGTAGATATGATCTTTTTTTTTGCCGGCAAATGTATCACTTAAAGATTGAGCTGTGGCATGTTGGGTTGAAGCACTTTGAAAAATTGGAGGCAGTGTGGATCCCTGCCACTGGTCAGGGGTCAGAGCCTCATGTATTACTCGTGAATCAAAATGCAGATTGTTGTCTTTTCCCATGGATAACTCCTTAGTTTAAGTAATGAAAAGAATTATTCTGCCACAACGTGGTATGAATGTCAAATATTATTCTTTGATAATTGTTTCTCTGAACTTAGGAGTGGAACAGATAGATGTTTACTTTTAGAGTAGTTGAGATAAGTAAAATAATAGATTGAAGTTTTTTATGGACAAAAAAACGATGAGTGTAGGATTGGTTTTTAATTCTAAACAGCAAAACTCTCGGTAATAACAGACATAATAACTTTAACCATACTGGTAAATAAAATAACAGCAGGTATAGCTTGAACAATAACAATAAGAGCACAATAACCTAAGAATACCCACACAAATATGCCGCTGCCATTCTCTATTAAACCCGTAACTGCAAATGCTGATACTGTTGCTAATACTCCTGTTAAGACAATTATTGTTTTCATAGCATCCTCTTTACAAAAGAATGTAAATCAAATAAATGAAGCTTGTATTAAATAGTTTACATCAAACAAATTACTGTACTAGAAACAGCAGTGTAAAATAAGTGAGTATTCAGGTAGTAATTCAAACAGATAGGAGAGGACATCATCAAATCAATTTAGATCCATTTACAGTCTATTTGTAAACAATTATAGGGAACTTCACTATGATAAAGTGAAGCATTTTCTAGAACCAAAGTCAAGCAACTTTTATTTAGATTCCTTATCGATCAAATAATAAAACTTAACAAAGAATAAATGATGGCTCCCAGCGCAATGAGACCGATGGATAAAAAGATCCACCCCATGATTAAAACAAGTATAGAATACCATTTGC
>JAOZRI010000005.1 GCA_029940235.1 Desulfobacula sp.
TTGCCGGGCTCGGGGATTTATTAAAGGGGAAACTGCCTGAATAATTTCTATTTTTTCAAGTGATTGCAGCAAATGATGGTGCAATGCTCGTCTCGTAAGTTTTTGATTTTATAAATTTTTAATGAAAAAGAAAAATCTGTAATTATATTACTTTTCAAACAATTCAAAATGAGTAATTATAAATTTTATGTTTTTTGCACATATCTGAATTATTGTGTCTAATTTTTAGAGGACGATCATTGTTGTGATCCATCTTATTTTTGCAAACAGCATCTTGATGGTGCATTTTACATTTATTCTATTTGTGGTGTTCGGCGGTTTGCTTGTGTTTTACAAGAAATGGATGCCATGGCTGCACATTCCTGCGCTTTCCTGGGCGGTACTGATTGAATTTTTCGGATGGATCTGTCCCCTGACACCTATGGAAAACCATTTCAGAGTCCTGGCCGGGCAAAGCGGTTATAATCAAGGGTTTATCCAACATTATTTATTAAAAATGATTTACCCTGACGGGCTGACTCGGCAGGTTCAGGTTCTTCTCGGATTAGGGGTATTGATTTTAAATTTACTTGTCTATGCTGTTTTTTTAAAAAAGAAAGGAGCACTGAAATGAATAAAGTCTCCATTACAGCAAAAACTTGTTCTGATTTTTAAGTTATTATTTTCTTTTAAAAACAAGGCGTTCGCTGATTTTAGCTGCCTTGGCACTATCCACAAAGGATAAAATATTAGCAGCAGATGATTCACGCATTCTTAAAAAGATTTCCTGGGCAACCTCAAGATTCATTTTGTCAACAATCAGAGCTGCTTTTTTTGGTTTCATACCAGCATACATTTTTACAAGTCTGCCAATTTTTCTCTCATAGGCAGCATCTTTTTCCTGCTCTCTAAAACTTTTCTGTTTTGTAAGAAGTACCATATCTTCTTTGATCTGTTTTTTTAAAGCTTTTAAATTTTCAAGTTTTTCGTCAATCTGTTCTTCAAAGGTTTCAAGCTCTTTTTTTGCCTGATTAAGATTCTCCTGCTCTTTCTCAATCAATATTTTTTTCTCTTCAAGCCCTCTTAAAACAACTTTTGCAGGGTCGGGACACTCGGGGCATTCAGGACAGGGGTCTTCATCACTATTTTTTCCCTCTTTTTCTTTTTTTTGTGACGCTTCTTTTGAAGATTCTTCTTTTTTATCGCTTGCTGCAAAAACATTTACTGTGCCCATAAACCAGGAAAAATCTTTATAATAAAAAGAGTCAAACATGGTAAAACAAAACAGAGTCATCCCGATATAGATTATTATTTTAAATTGTTTCATTGGATATTGTCCTTGCTGTTTTTAAGGATACAATCTCATCTAACTCTTTTTGCTCTATTTTGATGATTTCCTGATTGTACTTTAGCTTTAATTTTTCCTTGTAAAGCTCCATTGCCTTTTTATCAACACTTTTTTTCTTTAATTTAAGCAATCTCTCTCTAAGTAATTTATTTAATTGAATTTTCCTTAATTTCTCATCTTTAATACTATTTTGGACAGAGTCAAGGTAATCATGATATTGTCTGAATATGGAAGCATTGACACCTTTAGTAACAATATTATCAATCTGATCAGCACTCAGCTCCCATGTTTGTTTTAAATCCTTGATCTGTTTTTCACAATTTTTTACATTCATATGGGCTTTTGCAGTATTTTGCTGGGCAATTTTTTCAAGATATTGTCTATAGTTCAGCAGCGGTTGTAATTTAAATTGAAAGCTTTTCATTGTGATTAAGCTTTACCTGTTTTTAATGCAGTTGATTTAATTTTATCTGATTTTCTCCTGCCGGAAATACCTTTTAAAGCATTTTTTAAGCTCTCAACACTGGATACCATATCTATTTTCTGGTTCATATCCTGCCGTAACAATTGATTAATTCCCGGCATCAATTGCTTTGCTTCATCAACATCGGGATCAGAACCATCAATATATGCACCTATGGTTATCATATCTTCTGCATTTTTATATGCTGAGACAATACCAAGGGCTCTTTCACGCACTGCTATATGCTCCTTTGTTGTCACATCCCTCATCACCCTTGAAATACTTGCCAAGACATCAATAGCGGGGTAATGCCCCTTGTTTGCCAGATCCCTTGACAGGACAATATGGCCGTCAACAATTGATCTAACCGTATCTCCCACAGGATCATTTAAATCATCACCCTCAACAAGAACAGTATAAATACCAGTAATGGATCCACCGTTTTCCATATTTCCGGCCCTTTCAAGTAAGATTGGGATCTGAACAAAAAATGAAGGAGTATAGCCCCTTGATGTTGGAGGTTCTCCTGCTGCAAGGCCAACATCCCTTGAGGACATGGCAAAGCGTGTAATTGAATCCACCATCAATAATACATTTTTCCCCTGGTCTCTGAAATATTCAGCTATGGTTGTTGCAAGGTAAGCACCTCTTATTCTTACCAGAGGAGAAGAGTCTGAAGTTGCTGCAACAACAACGGATCGTTTTAGACCTTCCCTGCCAAGTGTATTATTGACAAAGTCCTTTACTTCCCTGCCCCTTTCTCCAATAAGACCTATGACTACAACATCAGCACCTGTATGTTTGGTCATCATACCCATTAAAATACTTTTACCAATTCCAGAACCTGCCATAATAGCCATCCGCTGGCCTTTACCAAGGGTTATCATGCTGTTTATTGCAGCTACGCCAACATCGAGTGCCTCTTTAATAGGAGCTCTATCCATTGGTCCTATGGGTTTTCCATATAAATTATATTCCTTGGTATATTCAATGGTTCCTTTACCATCTATGGGTTTTCCCATACCATCAATAACTCTTCCAAGAAGCTGATCACACACCCCAACCATGGGGCTTGCTGCAATTGGAATAATTTTTGCTCCAAGGCTGACACCTCTGATATCTCCATAGGGCATAAACAGGGCTTTCTCTTTTTTAAACCCTACAACTTCAGCTTTTACTGCAACTCCATGATCATTAATAATACTGCAAAGGCTTCCGATTCCCAGGCCAAGGCTGTCACCTTCAGCTATCAGTCCTATCACTTGAGATATCCTGCCTTCGGGTTGTATCGTGATGCACTGATCCACAGCCTTAAAGTATTTGTCAAAATCAATTTTATTCAACTGTTCCAAAATTATGCAGTTCCCGCAGTTTTAATGGCTTCAAAGATGGCTTCAAGCCTTGACTCAACATCTGACGAGATGGAAGCTGTTATTGTCTCTATTTTACACCCTCCTCTTTTAATGGAAGAATCTGACCGTACAGACACACTTGTTAAAGAGCCCACAGCTTCAAAAAACTCATCCTTAATCATCTCAATATATTCATAATCATCTGGGCAGACACTTAAAACCACTTCTTCTGCCTGAACAAGAGTTTTTAGAGCATCAATAATAATGGGTTTAACAACTTCATCATCAATTTCCATGTGAGCCATGATAATTTTTTTTACAATCTGCTCCATAAGACAGATAATATTTGCTTCATATTTATCCACCAGAAGATCCAGGGTTTGATCTGCTGTTTTTAGAGAGTTCTCAAGTGAATTTATGATCTCAGCAGAATCTTTCCTGACTTGTGCCTCTCCTTTTTCTTCACCCTCTTTCATACCCTGGTCATAACCCTGTTTTGTCCCCTGTTCTACTCCTTTTTGTTCCCCTGCTTCAAACCCTTTTTCTTCACCTTTTTTTAATCCCTGGTCATAACCCTGCTCTTTTCCCAATTTAATGCCTTTTTCAAAACCTTCCCTATAGCCTTTCTCTTCCGGAGTCTCTTCGGGTTCAGCATATGGCTGATCTAAAGGTATTTCAGAATCATCTAAATCTGTACTACTGTTGCCTGATTCATCTGATTTCTCTGGCTCTTCAACTCCTCCTGATTTATCTGAGCTTTCAGGTTTTTCTTTTAGATCAAACAGAGGTTTAAAAACAATCTCTTCCTCCTCTTGTTGAAGATCATAAAGCGCTCTAAATTCATCCGCTTCTGTATGCTCAAATTCCGGTTTTTCAAACAAAGCTTTAAACCTATCAAAATCAGGTTTAGTCTCTTCAGTTCTGTTGGAATGCTCTTTATCAAAGTTTTCCAGCGAACTTACAGCGATTGGCTCAAACTGGTCATTTGTACTATTAGACAAGGACATCATCTTTTCCCTTTCCAAGTGTTATAGTTCCATCAGCCTCAAGCTCCTTGGCTGCACGAACAACTGCCTGCTGGGATTCTTCAACCTCTGCAAGACGTATTGGACCCATGGCATCAAGATCATCTTTAAGCATCTCCCCTGCTCTCTGGGAAAGGTTGGAGAAAATTTTCTCTTTCATCTCATCTGTAGCGGTCTTAAGGGCATATGTCAGCTGCTGACCTTCAACCTTCTTTAAGATCTCTCTCATAGCAGTATCATCAATACTTGTAAGATCTTCAAATACAAACATTAAATTTCGTATATCATTGGCCATTTCCGGATTATCTTCTTCAACAAATTCCATGACTGCGTCTTCTGTTGTTTTATCCACTCCATTGATAATATCCACAAGCACCTGCAGACCGCCGGCTTTCCCGCCAGGCCCTACTGCACCGGATAGTTCAAGTTTTAATGCTCTGTCAACATCTCTTACAACATCTTCGGAAATTTGACCTAATTTTGCAATTCTCATGGAGATATCACCTTTTAGATCATCTGAAAGGGACATTAATATTTCTGAAGATATTTCAGAAGGCATGTGTGCAAGGATCATTGCAATGGTCTGGGGATGCTCTCCTTCCACATAACCTGCAAGGGTTCCAACATTGATATTCCTGCTCCAGATAAAGGGTTTATCCTGCTTTTTCTTTTCAAGATCATCGAGAACATTATCTGCATCCTGACCCTTTAAGGTATTTTTAACAATATTTTTAATAAAAGAGTCACTTTCAATGATCATCCTTGATTCGCCCTCAAATTTACCCACAAAATCAAGAGAGACTTCCTTTAACATTTCAGGAGTAATACTATCAATTAAGGACATTTCAAATGCAACTTCACCGATTTCGTGTTCATTCATTTTATCAAATGCCTGGGTGGCATACTCTTCGCCCATGGACATGAGAAAAATAGCTGCTTTTGTTGGACCAGACATTTTTTTGATTTCTATTGTTTCAGTATCGGCCATGACTACTCTTCACCCTCCTCATGAATTGCACTTATCCAGCCCTTAAGGATATTCACAGTTTTATCAAGATCTTTATTGGCATAATATTTGGCTTTTTCACTGGCAGACATATTAGTCAAATATGATACACGTTCTGATGCACTCATTCCCTTAATAAAGCCTTCTTTCTGTTCCTGGGTCATGAGATCCAGATACTCTTTTTGCTGTTTTGCATCCATCTCTATAAATTCAGGTTCTTTCTCTTCTGCTTCAAGCAAAGCAAGTTCTTCAGGAGAAGGCAGGGCTTCGTGTTCAACACTTGTTTTAATTTCTTTCACAGTTTTTATAATGGGTCGTATGACAAGGAGAAACAATAATATTACAAGAAGAAGATTGGCGATGGTTCTGCCATACTCTTTTTGAACCATCTTCAAACCCGTAAGGGCTGGTTCTGCTTCAAGCTGCCCAATGGAAGCAAAGGGGAAACACTCCATGGATACCTGGTCGCTGCGGTTTTCATTGTACCCCATGGCTTTAATAACAATATTTTCAAACTGTTTCATCTCTTCATTGGACCTTGGTACATACACGGTTTTTTGATTACCGCTTTCATCGGTTTTATTTTCATATTTTCCATCCACCACCGCTGCCACGGAGAGTCTGGTTAAAACTGCCATGGGCTTTTTGGTCTCTCTGATTCTTTTGCTGATCTCATAATTAAATGTATCATCTTTTTTATCAACAAGTTCATTGTTTAATTCTTCTTCAAGATTCTCATCTCCAACTATTGGATTGACACTGGATGGGGTTGGAATTTGCTGTGAGCCGGAGTTGATTATTTCTGCCCTGTTTTTCCTGCTTCTGACAAATTCACCACCCCTTTCAAATGGATCATAAATTTCTTCATTCATACTGTTTTTTGAAAAATCCATTTCCGAGGTCACCCTGACAATAGCCTTATCCTTACCCACAATTCTTTCAAGCATTGTCTGAATTCTTTTAGTTAGGTTTTCTTCATATCTAACCTTATATTTATACTGGGCATCGGCAAAATTCCGGGCGCTTATCTTGGCCTGTTCTTCTTCAGACTTACCTTCAAAAAGAATTCTGCCGGCTGTATCAACAATGGTAACAAGTTTTGGGGTTAAATCCTGGATGGAGCTTGCCACAAGATGGGCAATGGCTGCAACTTCTTCTTGCTCAAGATCTGAAATCAGCTCCAATAAAATAGAAGCCGATGGTTGTTTAATCTCTTCAACAAATACAGAATCTTTAGGCATAACAATCATGACTCGAGCGGTTTTAACTTCATCAAAGGCAGCAATTGTTCTTGCAAGCTCTCCTTGAATGGCTCTTGTTTTATTTATTTTCTGAACAAACTCAGTTGTTCCAAATTCATTTTTATCAAATATTTCAAATCCGACACCGCCGCCTTTGGGGATTCCCTCTTTTGCCATGGTTAGCCTTACATCATAAACAATATCTTCAGGCACCATAATTGTTGTGCCATCCCCTGTAAGTCTGTAAGGAGTATTTGATGTTTTCAGCTGATCAACAACCAATGCAGCATCATCTTTTGAAAGTCCTGTATAAGCAGTTTTAAACTGAGTTTTATTGGCCCAGATAAACATGGTTGTAAATCCTGCAACAACAACCATTACAACAATACCCAAGGCAATTTTTTTAGACATGGACATCTCTTTAAATGTCGTAATTGTTTTTTCAACGACTGGATTCATAACTTCATCTCGCTCCATCTTAATCTTAAACAATAAACCTTACAACTCACTATAATAATTAAATTACACACGTTTTTATCATATTGGAATTTTCTATCTTCTATTATTTTCTTGTCTCTTATTGCCTATTTCTATACCTGCATTCGCATGACTTCATTATATGCACTCATAACTTTATTTCTGACCTGTGCCAGAATTTTCAATGATGTCTCTGCCTTACCAAGTGCCATCATGCCCTCATGGATGCCCATCTCTCCTTGAATAACCTTTTCAATGGAATCATCTGCTATATGCTGTTTTTTATTTACATCTTTAATGGCTGCTTCAATTCTTTGGGCAAATTCAGGATTATGCCTGCTTATTCTATTTGACAGGGGTTCAGTATTCAAAGAAATTGGATTGATGCCTTCTATTCGAGCCATGCTGATCTCCTTATGTTATCTACCTATCTCAAGTGCTTTGAGAATCATATCTTTTGTAGTGGAAAGAGCTGTTACGCTTGCTTCATAGCTGCGTTTTGCCACAAGCATATCTGCAATTTCCGTTAGATGATCCACATTGGGCATTTTTACATAACCTGTAACAGGATCAGCATCGGGATGTGCTGGATTGTGAACAAGCCTGAAATCTTCCTGGGATCTTATTATCTGATCAACTCTCACTCCGGTCCCATTATCTCTCTTCTTTTCAGAATCAAACTCAATTGGGGAAAGCTCTATGCCTGCCTGCTGTTGTTTTAATTGTTTCCTTTCAATTACACTTTTAAAAGAATCAATATCATCGCCCTTAAAAACAACCATTTTTCTTCTGTATGGCCCACCCTCTTTTGACCTTGTGGTATCAACATTTGCAAGATTTTCTGCTATTACATTCATCTTGGTTCTGTGGGCTGCAAGTGCTGTTCCGCTAATTTTTGATGCAGTTAAAAGATCCATAATTTATCTGCCTCCCTCATCGATTGAATATTGCAGTATTTTCATTTTGCGCAGCAACATTTCTGTTGTTGCACGATATTTAATATTATTTTCCATAAGATTCATCATCTGTGTATCTATATTCACGGTATCAAGATGATAGATATCAACATCCCGGATGCTTTCCTCTTTCATGGAAAAGGACTCTTCACCATTGGCAGGCAAATGTTTATGGTGGGTTTTATCAAGAGAAGCCTGTTCTTTTTCACCCATTGCACGTTTCAATGTCCTGTTAAAGTCAAGATCCTGGGGATTGTATCCAATGGTATCCATATTGGCGATATTTCCTGCAATAAGATTATGTCTTTTTGCTGAAATATTTAATGCCTTTTCAATCATCTTTGAAGTACGACCAAAAATTCTTGAATCTGCCATTTTACCTCTCTTTTCTTAATATAAATACAATTATTTTTTACATACAATTACCTTAATAATATCTTAAATTTATATCACTGCAATTTATATGCCGATTTCTAATTCTAATATCTTGATTTACTATGGAGCCTTAAAAAAAAGGGTTTTATATATTTGCTATACTGTCCAGTGGAAGGGTGAAAATTTTTATTTTTTTTGGTGGGCTTTATATTCATTGAGTTTATTACGCAGGGTTCTGACACTAATACCCAGAATTCTTGCAGCATGGGTTCGATTTCCTTCAGTGGTATC
The DNA here is from genome assembly GCA_029940235.1 of Desulfobacula sp. Lineage (GTDB taxonomy): Bacteria > Desulfobacterota > Desulfobacteria > Desulfobacterales > Desulfobacteraceae > Desulfobacula. The sequence goes on from JAOZRI010000005.1 coordinate 8,514, forward strand.
AAGGGTTTTAAAAATCATTTTTTGTTCCATCTCTTTTAATGAACCAGACCCCAGATCAATATTTTGCGCCATTTCCAGGCCTGCTTGATCAATCTCCAAGTCGCCCAGATCAATCATAAGATCTTCAGGTTTGATTAAATCTGAATCAGCAAGCAAAACTGCCCTGTGAATTATATTTTCAAGCTCCCGTACATTTCCAGGGAAAAGATGATGATTCAGGGTGATTTGAGCCTGTTTAGTCAAGCCTTTGACATGACGGCCGTCAATTTTACAATATTTTTTAATAAAGAATTCACACAATATTTCAAGATCATTGAGACGATCTTTTAAAGGTGGAATCACAATAGGAATAGTATTTAATCTATAAAAAAGATCTTCTCTGAAATCACCTTTTTTAACTGCTTCCTCTGCATCACGGTTTGTTGTGGCAATTACCCGGACATCAATCTCTACAGGTTCAAGACCACCCACACGATCCACAACCTTTTCCTGGAGTGCTCTTAATAATTTTGCCTGGAGATGGAACTGCATTTCAGTTATTTCATCAAGGAACAGAGTACCTTTGTGTGCCAGTTCAAATTTACCCATCTTCCTTGATATGGCGCCTGTGAATGCACCTTTTTCATGACCAAAAAGCTCACTTTCAAGTAAATTTTCAGGTAAAGCTGCACAATTGACTGCAACAAACGGCTGATTGTTTCTATCACTCTTTTCATGGATATATTTTGCAAACAACTCTTTGCCTGTACCGCTGTCACCCTGTATTAAAACTGAAGCAGTTGAATCTGCAACTCTTAATGCAAGATTTAAAAGTTTTTTAACTCCACTGTTCCTTGTAATGATTTTTACTTTTTTTTTACGTAAAGATTTTTCAAAAGGTTTAGAAGGTAGCTGCTGTTTTGATGCTATCAACGCTCTTTTGGCACTCAATTCAAGCTGTTCTTTATCAACTGGTTTGACAAAATAATCAAGGGCACCTAATTTCATCAGCGTTATGGCATGCTCAACAACAGGTTCTGATGTAAGAATAATAGTTTGGCACAAAATTTTAGCTTCATTAATTTTTTCTAAGAATTCAATTACCTGGAACTCCGGGGTTGCAATATCTGCAATAACTATATCTGGTTTTTTCTCTATAAGGTAGGAGAGAGCTTTGGTACCATCGGGAACAGCATCCACCAAAAAACCAAGGTTTTCAAAAATCTGGATATATGCCATTCTCTCTTTGGTATTCTCAAGTATAATAAAAATTCTATGTCCCGGCATATTCTTTTTGATCCCTTAACAGGCTGTTACCCCCTTAAATTTTATGAATTCTGAGCTATTTGTGCTAATTCAAGAGTACTAAGCCTTTGCTGTGCCATCCTCGCCCATATTGAATCATAGGTGTCAACCACCTGTTTAAAAGCTTGTTTAGCTTTTGGCAGGATATTACCCTTCTGAAATGCATCTCCAATAAGAAATCCAAGATTTGATTTCTCTTTATCATCCTTGGAAAAACTCAATGCCTTTGAATAAGCATCTGCAGATTTTACATAGTTTTTCAAAGATATATATGTCTTTCCCAAATCCTTATGGGCTTTTGTTAAAATTTCATAGTTTTCTCCGGGTGCCAGAGCAAGTTCCTTGACAGCATTTTCACGTAATTTTAAAGCAGTTTTCATATCACCTTTTTGAACATAAACATTTGAATGCAGTAAAATAATCTTACCCTTTTCAAGATGATTTTTGGCAGCATTAAATGCCTGCTTGAACTGTAAAGAAGATAATTTATATTTATTCTTTCCAAGGTAAATATTTCCTGCCCGTGTCAATGCTTCTTTTCTGAGTTTACTTTTTGGAAATTGTTTTGAAAATGCTTTAAACAATTTCAGCGCGTCGTCACCCCTGCCGGATTCATCCATGGCAACACCCAATCCAAAAAGTAGTGGTAAAGGTCTTGAAGATCTTTTATATTGTTTATATGCATTAATCAAATGATTAAATGATTCTTCATATAATTTTGCCTGAAGATATGCCAGGCCCACGCTTAAAGCAATTCTGCGGCTGCCCATCCTGTCAATTCTAACATGTTCAAGCTCATACCTGTTTAACACCTTTGTATATTCATCTGATTTTAACTGTTGTTTAAACAAGGCTTCATAGGCCCTTTGCATGAGCTTTACTGCTTCATAACGCAAACCCCTTGGATGTTTTGATAATAAATCTTCTATCTCTTTGATACATTTATTATACTCTCCCTTGGCCTGATATATTTCTGCAAGACGCATCATGGCAATTCTGGAAAACTTATTTTCAGGAAATTTACTCTTAATCATCTCATATATTTCAATTTTTTCTTCATCTGTTTCAAGATACCTTGCAATACCAATGGAACTTGAAATATATCCGCTTGAGTCAGGAAACTTCTCCCTTACCAGTTCATAAATTTTGATGGCTTTCTCTTTATTATTCTCCATGCCATAGGTATCACCGATTTTACTTAAAATAATATCTGGATTTTCAATGTCAGGAAAAAGATTCAATACACGATTTAAATTTACTCTTGCTGCCCTATGGTTACCAATTTCAAAATTAGCATTTCCAATATGAAGCAATAATTCATGGGATTCATAAACCTTTTTAGGATTTAATTTCACTACATAATTTAAGATCATTAAAGAATCAAGATATCTGTGCTTCTTAAAAAGGGCCTTGCCATATCCAATGCCGGCATCGGGGATATAACTGTTTTCAACACTATCCTCAAAAACCTGCTTATAATATCTTAAAGCTTTATCAAGGTAACCTTGGTTATCATAAATACCGGCAAGGTGATATATGATTTCAGATAGTCCTGAATATTCAAGAAAGCCCTTTTTGACAATATTAAAATAGCCCAGAGCTGCAGACATATTATTCAATTGTTTTTGAATCATTCCAATACCAGAATATCCATATGGGACATAGACTGATTTTGGATAGGATACCAGAGCATCCTGGAATAATTGCCCGGCTTTCAGCAGTTGGGAAAAATCATCTTTTTTTACATTTTTATAAAAAGCATAGGCTCTTAAAAAATAGGCCTGTTCAAGGCAGGTAAATTTTTCCTGAATAATATAGCTGTCCAGAATCTCAAAAGCTTGTTCATACATACTCTTTTTTAAAAAAACAATGGCATTGCTGATCTGCTTGGAATCACATTCCAAACCATCAATTTCACGGGTAATATCACTGATATCTCCTTGATATTTACCTCTTTCTCGTACTGGCGGAATATAAACAGATGGCTCTCTGATTTTGGCAATTTTTTCTGGTACTTTGGTGATTGTTTTTTTTTCAGGCAAATTTTTTAACTTAACTTTTCCAGGTACAGGTAAGACTTTGGGGTCTGGTGATACCTTTTTTTTATTTTTTGCTGCTGGCTCTTTTGGGGGTATTTTTTCCTGTTTTTTTTCAGGACCATCAACTGTATCTTTAATACTTATATTTTTTTTTGCAGGCAAAGGGCTTGGTTTAGATACCTGTTTTGTAACCTGTCTATTATTATCAGATTTTTTTTCAAGATTGATAAGAAAAGTTGATTTGTTTTGTTTATATCCTGATTGAATATATTCATAGGGCTTAAAACTGGTTAAGATAACAGCAAGTACATTGCCCTGAAGAGTGTCTATACCAACGCTCTTAATTCCAGAATTTTCTCTCCCAATGATTTTAAAATTTTTTGATATTTTTACATTTTTCAATGCAACTAAAAGCTCTTTTTTTTCAACTTTAATAACTTTAACCGGAATATTGCTACTGAGAAAAAATTTTACCATTAAAGGGCTTTTCTCTATTTGAATTTTTGTTATCACTGCCTGGCCTGCCAGTGAAATATGCGGCATGGCACACAGGACAAAAATTAATAGAAACATAAACTGCCATAATTTACATAACCTGTGAATTAACTTCTCATTTAATTTATTCATAATATTTACTTAGCTCTATGGATTTATATACAGACATCATATTAATCAGACACTATATTAATCAGTTTAAGCAAGTAGTATGCCATATAACGGTTGGTTTGCACTAAGAATACCAGATCAGACATAAGTTAGCAACACTTCAATACGCTCTTAACATTTACTATTTAGAATTTTGTTTTAACCCGTTCCATTGGAAATGATGACAAGCCTTGGGACTGACCTATATGAATTAATACCCTATCTTTATATAATGAAGATAAAACATGTATCAAGTCATGTGCGAAAATCTCTATCTTTGTGAAAAAAGAGGGGGTATGCAACATCTTGGCAGGCTATAACCGTCAAAAACATGACAGGTGATAGGGGAGGTTAAAAAACAGGCATCTCGCTTTTCGGCTCAATTTTCATCTTTTTTATCTTTTCAACAAGAGTTGTTCTATTCATCTTTAAAAGTGCAGCAGCCCTTGCTTTTACCCATCGGGTTTCCTCTAAAGCATGGAGTATCAAAGATTTTTGATATTGATCCACTGCCTGGTTAAATCCCACACCATTATCAAAGACAGATGCCACAGAGGTAGATATATTTGTGCCGGAGTTATTGACAATATATTCTGGTAAATCATTAAGTTCAATTGTCTGCTCTTCAACAAGAACAGATATTCTTTCGATCAGATTTTCAAGCTCCCTGATATTGCCAGGCCAGTCATAGTTTAGCAGAGCCTGTTCAACACTTGTACAAAAGATTTTCCTTTGATAGCCATTCAACCTTTTACTAAGAGATTTTTGAAAATAATCTGATAAAATGAGGATGTCTTCTTTTCTTTCACGCAAAGGCAGGATATGAATGGGAATAACATTGAGGCGATAATATAAATCTTCACGGAACAGGCCATCTTCAATTGCTGCGAGCAGGTCTTTATTGGTGGCTGAAATAACTCTGATATCAACTTTAATGGTGGCTGAACCTCCAACACGTTCAAATTGTCTCTCCTGAATCGCCCTTAATAATTTAACCTGTAATTCAGGGCTCATATCACCTATTTCATCAAGAAAAATTGTACCCTGATCTGCAAGTTCAAAACGTCCGGTTCTGGCACGGTGAGCCCCTGTAAAAGCGCCCTTTTCATGCCCGAACAATTCACTTTCAAGAAGCTCTCCCGGAATGGCACCACAATTGATAACTACAAGCGGGCCTTTTTTTCTTGAACTATTTTTATGGATGGCTTTTGCTATTAGTTCCTTGCCTGTACCACTCTCTCCTGTAATCAATACAGAAGAGTCTGATTTTGATACCTTTCTTGCAGTATCAAGTACCTTGATCAATCCTTGGCTGGTTCCTGCTATTCCAGCCCGATTAAAAATATTTTTTTGAGATTCTGAATCACAGGTTCCCTTGAATTGATTTTGTGCAGCAAATGGGGAGGCAAGAGTCATTTGAGAATCTTATCAAGTTTTTCAAAAATAGCTTCAGCAGTAAAGGGCTTGACAACATAATTTGAAACACCTGCCTGAACAGCTTCTAGAACGTTTTGCTTTTGTGCTTCTGCTGTAACCATCAAAAAAGGAGTTTTTTTATATTTATCACTTGCTCGCACTTTTTTCAGAAGATCAATACCTGACATTTTGGGCATATTCCAATCTGATATAATCAGATCTATACTCTGCTCTTCCAGAACTTCCCAGGCAGTTGTGCCATCATCAGCTTCCACAAGGTTTTTAAAGTCAAGCTGTTTTAAAATATTTTTAAGGATACGACGCATGGTAGCAAAATCGTCAACAACTAACACTCTGATGGATGTATCCATTACTATATTCTCCTCTCTGTACATATTAATATAGTTTTTTTATCTTTCAAAACAAACCTCAATTGTAAAATTTCCATTATCAGTACCAAAAGGGATAGCAATTTTTGGCCCGGTTGTATAGTGAATAATGCTATGATTTTTTCCAGCAATGACAGAAGGGATCGCTGCCTTCAAAACCCTGCCCATCTCTCCAAGTTCCCGCCTTGCCTGGCCTGAAATCATGTTTGTAAGCTCTCCTACTGCATCTGCAATGTCATTATTAATCTCTTTAATGGTCTCACCCAGCATATTTGATACCACTGTCAGAATACATTTTTCTTCAAAAGTTACTGAAATTGTACCGTTAGCAACCCCTGTAAGTCCGAGAACCGCTGTCACATCTCCGACGGCAACACTGTCCTTTTTAAGATATGGCTTACCTGCCTTTACATCAATAAATGCCATGGTTTCCAAAACATTTATAGTTGCATTGATAAAAGGATTTACAAGCTTTACATCCATAATAGACCCTTAAAATAATCAAATCGAATCATCAAGACTATTATAATTCACAATATTTTTAAGATGAGAATATGTATCCACATCCATGGACGCAAACTCTATGCCCATCCCATTTTCATTGGACCTGACAATGGATCCATTTATTAACAATGCCAGATTTTCTATTGTTCCAGTAAGACAGACCTTTATGGAACACTTTGTACCTACAGCAAATATATTTTGAGTACTTATAAAAACACCTTTAAGACTTAAATCACTGGAACTGCATTTAAAATCAATTTTTTCTCCACCAGCCTCAATCTGTATCAAGATTGGAGTTGCAAACTCTACTCTGGAGTATTTACGTTTTTCATCATTGTCAGAAGCTTTCATAACAACCTGCTCCCTATTTGAAAAATTTAAAACCATTAAATAAAGGTCTCATTTCTATTCAAAATCAAAGAACTCTAACACAACATAAGGTTAACATACTAAAACAATTTTAACAAATTGAATATCAGGCTCAAGCCATTAATCATCATCCAACAGGGTCTGATCTTCAATCCTTAAAAAAGCCTGAACTGCTTCAGGGTCAAATTGTGATCCTGAATTCTCTTTTATAATACCAATGGCTTTACTTTTTTCCATTTTTTTTCGATAAGATCTGTCAGATACCATGGCATCAAAAGAGTCTGCAACACATAAAATCCTTGCAAGGCCTGGAATTTCACCTCCTTTTAATCCATCGGGATAACCCCTGCCATCAAAGCGTTCATGATGGTGCCTGATAATTCCCATTTCACGATCCCACAACCCCATCTTACTTATAATATCAGCACCAATAACAGGATGCTCTTTAATCTTCTCAAACTCTTCATCTGTCAGGGCACCGGGTTTTAAAAGGATATCATCCCTTATACCAATCTTGCCTATATCATGAAGACTTCCGGCAAAATTGATAACTTCAAGCTCTTCTTCGGAACACTGCATCTCTTTGGCAATCATATGTGCATATTTTGCTACTCTTGTGGAGTGTTTTCTTGTATAGAGATCTCGCACTTCAATTGCTGTTACAAAAGCATAAAGAGTCGCAAAAAGATTATCATATATGTTCTCGTATAAAGCAATATTCTCAATGGCAGAAGCTGCCTTTTGAGTAATAAAATTCATATAGTATATATCTTTTTCAGTAAAGGCTCTTCCCTTCTCAAACAAAAAAGCAGTGGCAACACCAAAAATTTTATCCCTGATTTTTAATGGTACAATCATTAATGAATGTACCACTTCATCAAGGCGTTCATTTTTCCCCTGCCCAGCAATCAAACAAGGGTTCTGATCTGTACTCAACACATCAAGAACAAATTCATTTGCAGCTTTTGAAAGGTTATTTCCAAATAGAGAATTAATAATATCATTCTCTATCCCGCAATCACTGCTTGCCATATTTACAAGAGATTTATCTTCATCGGAATAGATGTGAAAAAAGACTTTATCAGCCTTTAACTCCTCCACACCAAGGTCAACAATTTTATTAAAAATACCATAACTTGAATCTGTTAAAGAGAAGTCTTCCATGACTCGATTCAAAGTATTAACTTCATCAACTCTTTCAAGCAATTCTCTATTTAATTGTTTTAGGCGTTCCTGACGTTCCACCTCTTCTTTTAAAATCAGATTTTCAATAAACAGCTCACGTTCGCGCAGAATTCTTTGAAGAGTTAATTCCATCTGCTCGAGATTAACAGGTTTAATCAAATAATCAACAACACCATTTTTCAATGTTTGTATGGAATTTTCCAAAGAGGGATACCCTGTCATTATCACCACAGGCAGGGTGTTGTCTTTTTCCCGTATCTTTTCAGCCAGTTTCAAACCATCCATTTTTGGCATGTTAATATCAGTAAACACGCATCCAATTGTAACCCTGTTCAAAATTTCTAGGGCTTCAAGGCCATTACCGGCAGTGTAGACTTCATAACCAAGTCTTTGAAAATACCCTTCCGTTACATCAAGGATACCCTCTTCATCATCAACAACCAGAATATTTATTGAGTTATTTTTCATCTTTAAATAAGCTTTGATTTATATTTATTTAAGTTTGCTGATAAATGTATCTTAAACATTTTATTTTATCAACAAAAATCAAATTTTTAAACTAGACCGTCTGCTAAATGAATATAATTCGGAAAAATAATTTTTTTATATGGTTATGTTCTTGACAAATAGAATATATAAGAATATTATACTTTAAAATATTAATTTGTAAATATGATAAAAATTAAAAAATGGATAATACAGATCTTCAAATTTTGCAGATTCTACAGAAAAAAGCCAGAATTCCAAATGTGGAAGTCTCCAGGAAAATAGGCATGGCTCCCTCTGCAGTGCTGGAGAGAATAAAAAAATTGGAAGCCAGGGGAATTATCCAGGGTTATGAAGTACGTCTCAACCCTGATATGTTTAATTGTTCATTGATTGCATTCATACAAATCAAACTCAACAATACTAACAAGCTCATTGAAACAGGAAAAATTCTATCTCAAATAGAACAGATCCAGGAGGTTCATTACCTTGCAGGTAAAGACTGCCTCATGATAAAATTAAGGGCATCAGATAATATCCAGCTTGAAAATATTTTAAGAACTCAAATAGCAAGCCTTGATGCTGTTAAAACAACCAAAACTTTTATTGCCCTCTCCACATATAAAGAGAGTGCTAAAATAATGTTACCAAAAACCTGAAATCCCACGGGTCGACTTTAATTGTCACAATAATCTGCCCACAACAAAAGGTGAAACTATTGATCTGTCTGTTAGATATGTCACACACATTAAAGATTAAGTATTAAAACATAAAAAAGGAATTTTCAATCATGCCCATGTCCGACTCATATAAAACAAGACTTAGTGCCATTCTGCCTGAAATTGTTAACACATTTGGGACACCTTTCCATATTTATGATGAAAAAGGTATTAAAGATACATGCAGACAGTTAAAGTCTGCCTTTAAAGATATTAATGGATTTAAAGAATTTTTTGCAGTTAAAGCCTTGCCTAACCCATGTATCATGAAAATCATGCAGGAAATGGGATTTGGGTTTGACTGCTCTTCCATACCAGAAATCAAACTATCAAGGCAGATTGGAAGTTATCAAGAAGAGATAATGTTTACATCTAACAATACAAGCTCTTCCCAGTTTAAGACAGCTTTGGAAGATGGCGGGTGCATCTTAAATCTTGACGATATCTCTCTTATTCCCAAATTACCCAAGATTCCTGAGCTCATAAGTTTTAGATACAATCCAGGCCCCAGGCGTAAAGGCAATAAAATCATTGGAAACCCCGTGGAATCAAAATACGGCCTTAGCCATGATCAAATTATTGACTCTTTTGATCAGTCATTAAAACTTGGAGTAAAACGATTTGGCATCCACACAATGCTCGCCTCCAATGAGCTGAATTATGAATACATGGTTGAAACCACAAGAATGCTCCTTGATATTGTTAATCTAGTTTGTGGAAAACTTAATATCACTTTTGAATTTATCAATATTGGCGGAGGTATTGGAATTCCTTACACTCCTGATGAAAAAGCATTTGACCTTGAATCAATGGCAGGAGAAATCACTATATTGTTTGAACAATTTAATAAACTCAATGGCTGGGTGCCAAAACTCTACATGGAAAGCGGCAGATTTATTACAGGTCCACATGGTGCTCTTGTCACATCCATAATTAATTATAAAGATATCTATAGAAAATATGTAGGTGTGGATGCATCCATGTCTGCCCTCATGCGTCCCGGAATGTACGATGCATATCACCACATTCATATCCACGGCAAAGACAATTCAAGCCATCTGGAAAAAGTTGATGTGGCAGGTGCATTATGCGAAAATATAGACAAATTTGCCATTCAAAGAGACCTGCCTGTTACAAGTGAAGGTGACATCCTGGTGATCCATGATACCGGCGCCCACGGCCATGCCATGGGATTTAATTATAACGGCCAGTTAAGGCCTAAAGAATTATTACTAAAAGAAGATTCCACTGTTGAATTGATCAGAAGAGCTGAAACTTTTGATGATTATTGTTCAACACTGACTTTTGAACCCAGAATATTAAGCATTTAAACCATGGACAGCAATGATGATCAGCCAGTCAAATATTATTGAGGCACAATCTTTAAAAAAAAGCTATAGCGGAAAAATTGCTGTGGACGGTATTAATCTTGCTGTTGCCAGGGGAAGCTGTTTTGGACTTCTCGGTCCCAATGGTGCAGGCAAGACCACCACCATAGAGATGATGGAAAACATCATTGCTTCTGATTCCGGGCAAATTTTTTATAAGGGCAAATCAAGGAATAAAAATTTTAATCAGGAAATTGGCATTCAATTTCAACACACTGAACTGCTTGCATATTTAACGGTCAAAGAGACTTTAGAAACCTTTGCCTCCTTTTACAATAGACACCTGCCTGTTAAACAGATTATTGATTTATGCATGCTGGACAGCATTAAAAACAGCCTTAATAATAAAATTTCAGGTGGTCAGCGCCAAAGATTGCTGCTTGGGCTTGCTCTTTTAAATGATCCTCAATTGTTGTTTCTTGATGAACCCACCACAGGTCTTGACCCACAGGCAAGAAAACACATCTGGAAAATAATTAAGGATATGAATAAACACGGCAAGACCATTATTTTGACAACCCACTATATGGAAGAAGCTCAGGATTTGTGTGACACCATTGCCATTATGGACAGCGGCCGCATTGTTGAACAGGGATCTCCCGAAGCTTTAATGGACCAACATTGTAAAGATAATAAAAGCTCCAGGAACTTAGAATATGTTTTTTTAAAATTAACCGGCAAGAGCTTACGAGAATAATATCATGAATTTTAAAAGAATGTGGGCATTGTTTGTTGCCAGAAACTATGAGTTTATAAGAGACAGGGCTGGTTTTGGCTGGAATATTTTGTTCCCGTTTTTAATTGTTGCAGGATTTGGTGTGATTTTCAGCTCTGATTCAAGGCAGGAGTTTAAGCTTGGTGTCTTCCCTGTAAAGCCTTCTTTGATGGTTATTCAGGAGCTTAAAATTCCTGAAAAACTTAAAGGCTATGATTATATTAAGATAGTTGCTTTTGAAACCCGTTATGATGCCATGGATAAACTGTTACATCACAAGATTGATATACTGCTGGAAAACTCAGATAAAAAACTTAGCTACTGGGTCAGTGATTCTTCCCCAAAAGGATATATCCTGGAAAAAGTGCTTAAAGAATCCATTATATCCGAAAAGATATTTGCATCAAAAATCATTAAACAGCAGATTAATGGTGAACAAATCCGATATATAGACTGGCTTTTTCCTGGAATCCTTGGCATGAACATCATGTTTTCTTCGCTTTTCGGAGTGGGATATGTCATTGTAAGATACAGAAGAAGCGGGGTGTTAAAACGTCTTAAAGCAACTCCTGTTACAGCATTTGAATACCTTACAGCCCAGCTTGTATCACGGGTTCTAATTTTACTTGCAACATCATTTATAGTGTGGTTTGGCTGTGACCTTTTATTCTCTTTTAATATGCACGGTTCCTATTTTGATGCTTTTGTGGTATTTCTTGCAGGAAGCATATGTCTTGTCTGTCTCGGGCTTGTTGTAGCATGCCGTGGCACAAGCGAAGAGTTGACCAACGGGTTTATCAATTTCATATGCTGGCCCATGATGTTTTTATCTGAAGTATGGTTTTCCTTAGAGGGTGCATCACCCTGGGTTCAAAGTGTGGCAAAAATTTTGCCCTTAACTCATTTTTTGTCTGCTGTAAGGAAAATTATAAATGATGGAGCCGCTCTTTCTGATGTATCCATAGAAATCTCAATACTTTGTGTCATGAGTTTTATTTTTTTGACCATTGGCTCTTTGCTGTTTTCATGGACAAAATAAAGACAATCCAATATACTATAAAAATAATTAATATTACTGTTTGAATTTTGGAGGTTGAAAAATAATGAAACCTGTTGTGGCTCTTCTTGGCCGCCCCAATGTAGGCAAATCCACTCTTTTTAACAGAATTACACGCAAGAGGAATGCTCTTGTTGATGACCTGCCTGGCGTGACAAGGGACAGGCATTATGCCGATACAAAATGGAATGATATTGAATTTACTCTTATTGATACTGGAGGATTTTTAAGCTCTGATGATGATTATTTCGCTTCCCAGATTAAAGAGCAGCTGACCATAGCGGCTGACCAGGCGGATATTCTTGTCTTTATCATGGATGGCAGATCTGGTTTATCTCCCTATGATCAGGAGCTGGCTGATTTTTTAAGAAAAATGTCAAAACCCGTGTTCTATGTCATCAATAAAATTGAGAGCTATAAGCAGCAGCATGATGGCCTTTTTGAATTTTACTCTTTGGGCATTGCTCATTTCTATGAAATTTCAGCAGAGCACGGTATTGGAGTCGGGGATTTTCTTGATGACCTTGTTGAAGCACTGCCTGAATATGGACATGCCGAGGAAGATGATGAAAATCTAATTAAAATTGCCATTGTGGGACGTCCCAATGTTGGTAAATCTTCCCTTGCCAATCAACTGTTTGGTGAGAAACGTGTTGTTGTTAATGAAAAGGCAGGCACTACAAGGGATGCTATTGAACTTGCAGTTGAGCATAAAAAAAGAAAATTTATCCTTGTGGATACTGCAGGTATAAGGCGCAAAGGAAAAGTTACAAAAAAACTTGAAAAGTTTTCCATATTAAAATCATTAAAAAGCCTTGATGAGTGTGATGTGGCTTTAATTCTCATTGATTCTGATGAAGGCATTACAGATCAGGATATAACCATTGCAGGATATGCAGAAGATAGAGGATGCGGAGCCATGTTCCTCTTAAACAAGTGGGATCTTCTTGATAAAGAACGTAAAAATATCAAAAAATATATGGAAGATTTAAGATATAAGGCAAAATTTTTATCCTATGCTCCTGCACTTACTATTTCTGCTCTCACCGGACAAAGATGCCACAAAATTCTGGATGAAGTTATTAAAATTCACAGGGAATATTGTCACAGAATAAGCACAGGCATATTAAACAGGATTATTGAAGATGCTGTTTACAGATCAGAACCTTCACTGCATAAAGGGAGAAGACTAAAGTTTTTTTACTCTGCACAGGTTGCCACAAGACCACCCTGTTTTGTATGTTTTGTTAACTATTCCAAGGCTGTTCATTTTTCCTATAAACGATATCTGATAAATCAACTGAGGCAGATGATTCCTCTGAAATATACACCTATTAAACTCTATTTCAGGGAAAAAACCGGGAAAATTGATTTCTCCAGTAAAACAAAAGAGAGTGAAAGAATTTTTCAAAAAAAGAAAAGACATCTTGCCAAAAGACAAAAAGAGAGAAAAGTGCAGAGTAAAAGAAAAAGAGAGAGGGATTCGGGAAAATAATAAATTTGAGTTTAAATGGAAATAGACAAGATGGATCTTTTTGAATCACATAATGATTTGGATAAATCTTCAAGCCGCCCCCTTGCAGACAGAATGCGTCCTAAAAACCTTGATGAACTTGTTGGTCAGGAAGAGCTGACTGCAAGAGGCAATCTTCTTGAAAAAGCGATTAAAAATGACAGGTTGTTCTCCATTATTCTATGGGGCCCGCCTGGATGCGGAAAGACAACACTGGCAGGTATTATTGCCAATGAAACAAAATCTGAATTTGTACAGATTTCAGCGGTTCTCTCAGGTGTTAAAGATATCCGCAGGATAATCCAACAAGCCAAAGAGAGAAGAGCATTATATAAAAAGAGAACCATACTGTTTGTGGATGAAATCCATAGATTTAACAAGGCCCAGCAGGATGCCTTTCTTCACCATGTGGAAAAAGGCCTGATTACCCTTGTGGGAGCTACTACAGAGAACCCTTCCTTTGAAATTATTCCTGCTCTGGTTTCACGATGCAGAGTGTTTACCTTAAAGAGCCTTGCAGCAAAAAGTATATTAACAATTTTAAAACGTGCTCTTACAGATTCTTCAAATGGTCTGGGCTGTGGGCAGGAGAGGTTATCCAATGATGCATTGAAGCACATTGCAAAGGTTTCTGATGGTGATGCCAGGATAGCTTTAACCAACCTTGAGACAACCGTGCTTCATTTTACACACAAAAATCAGATTGATATCAAGGATGTTGAAACAGCCATAGAAAAAAAATCATTATTGTATGACAAGGCAGGAGAAGAACATTTCAACCTTATTTCAGCATTTATCAAAAGTATGCGGGGCAGTGATCCTGATGCAGCAATTTACTGGCTTGAACGTATGCTCATGGCTGGAGATGACCCCTATTACATGCTAAGAAGAATGATCAGATTTGCATCTGAAGATATTGGCATTGCAGATCCAGGAGCATTATCCATGGCTTTAAATGCCAGTGATTCTTTCAGGCTTCTTGGACATCCTGAAGGAGATATCGCACTTTTCCAGGCTGCTATTTACCTTGCTACTGCCCCTAAAAGCAATGCAGTTTATAAAGCTTTGAAACAGGTTAAAAAAACCATTAAGAAAGCAGGATATTCTCCTGTTCCCCTTCACATAAGAAATGCACCCACAAAATTGATGAAAGAGTTGGATTACAGCAAAGGCTACATATATGCCCATGATTATAAAGATGGTTTTGCAGCCCAGTCCTATCTGCCCGATGACCTTGATGGGCAGAATTTTTATCTTCCAACAGACCGTGGATATGAAAAAAATGTCAAGCAGAGGCTTGAAGCCTGGATTAAATTAAAAAAATCATAAGTAA
>JAOZRI010000116.1 GCA_029940235.1 Desulfobacula sp.
CCAGAACGGTCAGAAAAATTTCCTCAGACCTGGAAGCCATGGTAGTGGCATACAGTTAAAATACTATAAGGTGTTTTTTTGAAAAAAACTATGCTCCAAAAGGTGTAAAAGGGAGTAAAAAAAGGAGTATTTATGGATAGTAGGGTTCCGTTAAAGCAATTTTTCAATCATGCAGAGGAGGAATGATATTGAAAGTTGGCCTTTCATCTTCATTTTTATAAGAGCAGGCAACAAAGGTATTTGCTCCCTGTTTTCAACACGGTATATGAGATAATCCCAGAATGAAATCCCTAATTTTCTACAGGTTTTTTTGATACTTGTAAATACGTTTGGACAAAAGCCTATGTTGTCATAGTTGTAATTACAAGGCTCGGTTCATGGGATTCTAAGAAATAAACCGTGTGTCCTCTCTGGTTGAACTCATACATTTAGATTGCCATCTGGTTTATCACCAGCAACCTAATATCTTGAATTGTTTTTCTCATTTTGAACTCCTTTGTTTTACCATAGTATCAATAATTAAGCTGTTTTAAATTCCTTACAATAAAAAACTGGCACTCCGCTGTAAAAGCCAAAAAGAGGCCAGACTCCCTACACAATATGCCACTGGTTTCTGCAGGATAGGCTGCCGCATGTCAATTTTAATGTATAAAAGAGCCTTAATGACAAAGAGTACGGCAAAGACAAATATAAGCTGACCTATTTCAACCCCTACATTGAAAAACAATAAACCTGTGGCGAGTTCAACCTGGGGCAGACCTATTTCTTTAAGTAATGCTGCAAATCCAAAGCCATGCAGCAGGCCAAAGGATGCTGACACTGTCAGCGGATATTTCCAGGTTAGAGTACTACGTCTGCCTTTTGCGATTTCTGTGGACAGAAAGACAATACTTAAAGCAATAATGGCTTCCACCGGGGCTATGGACAAGGTAACGATTTTCAAGGCTGACAATACCAGTGTCACAGAGTGAGCCAGGGTAAAACCGGTAATGGTGATTAAAATTCGTTTGGCCGTGCCTGCAATTAAAATGAGACTGACCAGAAATAATAAGTGGTCAATGCCTTCCCAGATATGCTTGATACCAAGCCTTGTATAGGTTGCCGCCACCTGTATCACTGTGGGTGATGCTTCAACCACAACCCATGGCTTTTCCGGCATGAGGCGTGAAATCTGAACTGAACCATCAAGACGTTCGATACGTACCAGAACCTCGGTAAACGTTGCCTGCAAGCCTTCTATATAAATGCGACTATTTACGAGAGCCTCATCATGACGGATACGCCATTGTTTAATATATGACCCGTCGCCAAAGCGTTCAACAGGATCTGCGATATTTTCTACGCCATCAGCAAATTTAACATACAGCCCCAAACGCAAACTCTTTTTTTTGGCAGGGACTTTCCATAAGACAGAATACGTATTTTTGTCTTGCTGAATCAATTCCAGATAGCTTGGACGAACCTCATGACTCAGGACAGGTGAGGCCAGGAGCAATAATAGTATGACAAAGAGCCAAATACACCTTTTCATCATCATTCCCGGTTTTCTCCTGTTTGCTGCCCTGAAATCCCGGAACCCTTATCATCGTCCAGCCAGTGAATGGTCACTATGTAACGGCTGAGCAATTCATCATAATATTTTTTTGTTGAACGCTTTTTCCAGGAATTTTCCAACTCACGCTCAACCTGACTGCGAATTTCAGAGAGTTTGGGAAGTTTCCCATCTTGTCTCTTTTCGATATACGCAAGATGGACACCAAAACCCGAACGAATCGGGCCATACCACGAACCTGTACTTAACTTCGCACTGTTTATAGTAAAATCACGACCAAAAACCCGCCCCAGTTCAGTCAGGCTTTTGTGCTGATAAAGAGGCTTAAAGAGATACCTGTCACCCAGTTTTGTGATATCCTGCTCCGGCTTTGCCCGCAGCTGCTGTAATATTTTTTCTGCTGTAGAATATGTCGCATCACCATGCTTTTGAGGGTCCAGAAAGACCTGGCGGATGGTAAGTTTCGGCTCCAAACGGAACTGGCCGCTATTCTCATCTAAATACTCTGCCAACAACTCATCGGTTACCTGGGGAGGCGGACTGTTTTCTTCAGCAATAAACTCAAGTTTTTGCCGAATGCGACGGGTAATGACAATATCATTTTTATCCAGTCCCAGCTTTACCCCTTCCAGATAACCGGCCTGATCAATGACATACTCCTGAACAACATTCTCCAGTTCTTTTTGGGTTGGAGATCGTTGCCAGGTTTTCATGAACAGGGTGGCAAGATGTCTAATTTTACCTTGGGAAATAACAATATTCTGCTGTTGATCATCGATATTACCCCAAGTCATAGAAGCGACATAAATTAATGCACCCAGGACAATAAAATGTAATAATGGCTCTTTAAAAAATTTTTTCATTTTACCAGATAACTCATGTACTTAAATAGCGATGAACACTTGAAGATCGGCAGAATTTCAAGTGTTCATCATCTTGAGCCTGCTAACTTTCAGGGGTATACCAAATGGGTGATGTGTAAGCACGCTCCTGAATACTCACAGGCACATCTGCCGGACGTTCCACTTTAAAGTACTTGGCATCATAGGTTGTCCAGCGAGGCGTTGGAATTTCCAGCACACGAACATAATAGAATGCACGTTGTTTGGCATCAAACTCCGGATCTTCCCAATAAGCTGCTAATACAGGCTCACCAATACTATTATCAAAGTACGCTTCTTTTTCATTCACCGTGTTACCAACAGGTGTTTTACAACGACCGTCAGCGCCGATTTTTCGACCGTCAGATACGGCAATATCATATACTCGCTCATGAGCAGCACCTTTGGCATCCGTCCAGCCTTTGATCACCTGGATACGATCAAGGTTAGCCCAATCAGGATCACGTAATGCACGAATCAAAAACTTTGGCGATTTGCCTTTTGCATTAGTCAAATCCCCGCCCATTGCTACGCCGTTATCGTAACCATAGCGTGCAAAATCAGCACGATTCACGTCATCTTTAGAAAAATTCCACCCGGCAAAAACGCGTACTTTAAGCCGTGTACCTGTTGTCGCAAATGTCTCTTTTCTTGACATGGCATCATGTAACGCTTCACGGGTATTTTCACGAGACCATATGGCTGCCAAGCCGGCTGCTCCGGTACTACGATGGTAAATAGCGTAATCACGCCCTTCTGGATCCGGCAGGTAACCCGTTACTTGCTCTTCAAAACGGTGTTTATTATTTGCAGGTTCAGTAGCAGATATTTTACCAAAGTATTGGTCCTCAGTCGTTGATACAAGCGATGTATGAGAATCCGTACTGCCAATCAAACCAAATTTAAATGGGTTTACACCCAATTTTTCTTCATATTGCAAACCACGCTTGAATGCTTCACGAGCATATTCTTTTTCGATCATGCCTTTTTCTTTGGCTGCTCCGAAACTACCTTTATCCCATGTTTCAAAATCAGCAAATTCATCATTAGGAGACAAACCAGGGTTGGCTTCTCCATCACCTTTCATTTGCGTAACTTCATAAAGCGGCTCGGCTTTCATACGTCGTTCCGCATAATCACGATCAATAGGTTTCTTGGTGGTAAAAGTAATATCATCAAACATTAAACCATTGGAAAGGTTGCCATTATGCGCAATTGCAAGTGCTTGTCCGCCAGTTTTCGCTTCGTAATCTTCCATATATTTCCATAGATCTTCTGGATCTTCAGAATCATAAACTGACATTGGAAGAACCTGATTAGTTTTATCCATGTTGTCGCGGAAAATAACATTGCGGTGCAAATTGTTGCCCTTTGGGGTAGAGGTCCATTCAAAGCCTATAAAGGCTGTGAATTTTCCTGGATCATTGTGCTTTTCAGCCGCTTCCTGAACACGCTCCCACATACTTTTCATGATTTCAGGGTTGTCTGCAAAAGGATCTTTACCTGATGCTACTGCCGCAGCCCAAATTGTATAAGCATCGCCTAGTTTTCCTGCTTTTACCAGGTCATAGACTTTCTTTCCCCACTTATGGTTTTTGACGGTTTCACTATCTTCATCAATCAGTGGTGATAAACCAAGGTTTTCAGCATGATCTGAAACCACTAAAAAGTCTAATGGACGTAACAAACGTGCCTTAACCCCTGTGCTCGAGGTTACCATCTCGCCTTTTGCAAATCGGTATGCTTCATCTGGGCCGATGCGATTGCCAAAAAAACCGGCGTCTGTTGAATAGGATGTATGTAAATGTGTATCACCATAGTAAACATTATCCGGATAGGTATCATTAATATAAGGCGAATAATCTGCGTGCCCAGCTCGCGCGTCAACCAAATTGGTTGGGGTATCTTTTGCTTGAACGATACCGACACTCAAGAGAACACCTGAGATAATCACAGCAATGACACTTTTATTAAATTTCATCATACTTTCTCCTTTGTTTTATATATTCGACTTTCAAGAGCTAACGCTCTGGTTCAGATATAGCGTAAATCGATCCGCATATCATACCATATCAAATCAATTTCACCCTGCACTCTAATTCGATATTTGGCAGGTGTTTCGATTTTAAATTTTTCCCAGTTTAATTCCTCAACCATGGATCACCTCACTTTTTTGCTTGTGTAAAAAATAGTTAAAATACTATAAGGTATTGGTTTGCAAAAAACTATGCCCCAAAAGGAGTAAAAAAGGAGTATAGATGGGTAGTTGGATATTTGAACTTTTTGAAAACATCAAATCAATTTCTTGAGATGAGCAAAAAATTTTGTTTGGATTGATACCGGAATCGCATCTGGTGATTTTAGCAAAATTGATTTGATCACTGTAGATATTAAAAACTAACAACCCTAGGCTGAGTAAAACTAAAATTGTACTAACAAATTTAATGCCTTTACTTTGGTTAAACAGCATGGACACTGCCAGTAAAGTTAGTATAAGAATAAAACAGTTCTCTTCTCTTAACCAGGGTATCAGAATAACAGAAGACAACACCCCCAATGTTGCCCCAGTCAGATCTAAAAAATAAATTGTATGGGAGTTTTGTCTCTGCAGAAAATAAGAAATAAGACTATTACCTGCAATAAAAGAGAGAACCAAAAAAGGTGAAAAAAAGATGTAAGAAGGAAAAGCCACAAAGTTAACAAAAGATAGAATAATACATATGAACATCATTAATTTTAAAATAAAAATACTTTTAGCTTTGAGCTCATGAAAAATCTGCTTAATATTGAACCGATTCCCAAGCCAAGAAGAGCATAGGAAATTACCATCAATGCATTTATATTTTTCAAGATACCTTTCAACCACATACTCCCTTTTGGAGAGGGTTACATTTGATGAAATGTGACACTGTATTAGTTTTTTATTAATACATCATTTAGGGGATTCACTGTTTTAACATCAAAATTCATCTCTTTTGCAAGCCTGTAAAGATCATCGATACGCTCTAAGGCTTCCGGATGGCTGTTAAAATAATGCCCGAGAAAGTTCTTTCCCCCTTTATCATTTGGTGTCATGGCTTTGAAAAATTCTGTTGCCCCCCCTACATGACCGTAAAAGCACGCCAGAATTTCCAAGGCTTTCTTGTCAGCCATGCTTTCTCGAGTTTGAGAATACTGTGCCATGTTAAAATTTACGGCCGGCGCGAACAGCTGTGTAAAGTCTGAACCAGGGCCTGTAACGAAAGCTGCCATCGCTGCAATAACAATCCCCCTGCCCATTCCTCGCAAATGATCTCTATGAATAAAATGTGCTAGTTCATGGGCCAGGACAAAGGAAAGACCATTTTCAGAAGTTACTTTGTTGAGCAGGCCATTGAGAACAATAATCCGCCCTCCGGGAAAAGCCATGGCATTGGCTTGCTCCGTATCGATTAGATGAACAGTTAACGGATATGAAAGATGGATACATTGCCTTAACTGGTCTACCATGCGCTGAAGTTCTGCCTGCTTTGGATCTTTAGCACTAACAACGCCTGCTTTTGATCTATTGAAAGAAGAGAATATCTTTGCTTCCATTTCAGGAGAAATATAATCCACTGCATAATCAACAAACAGACCCGTTGTCCAAAAAGCAATAAGCAAAAAAACAGTTATCCCTAAAAATAATGTGACAAACTCTCTGACTGGCTGGTCATGAGAGACATTATCATTATGGTCAGGTAATGAAGGTTTATATTCCATGATATTATTTACAAAAATAGACTGCCGTGCCGTAGGCCAGGACTTCAACAGAACCAACCTGATTTTTCTTTCCTTTGGTAATCGAAGATGTATCCAGCCGAAGGTTGATAACCATGTCAGCTTCTGGACAGGATTCTTTCATTCTCAAAACAGCTTCTCTCCTGGCTCGGTCAATCAGTGTTTCATAAGACTGGATATTACCGCCGAAAAAATTCCTCAGTTTTGCCAGAATTCGCTTAAAATAATCCACTGAGACAACCATATTGCCATTGACCAGTTGGCAATGATCAATTTCACGGTTATCGTGCTCTACTGTTTTGTTGGAAGTGGTCGGAAAAGAAATCAAATGTTTCTCACGCTCTATGATTGATTGGTAGTGCTTTTTTTCAGCCCGACGGCCGAAAAAATATCCCAAGGACAATAAAACTGCAAATATAATTAATTGTTCCATAAGCCTACTCCACTGATACTGCTGTACCGTAAACATATATCTCTGCCGCTCCTGCAGCGACAGAAGAAGTTGAAAACCTTACATTCACAACCGCATTAGCTCCCAGTTGGCTTGCCTGGGATTTCATCCGATCAATAGCTTCATCACGGGACTCCTGCAAAAGTTCGGTATATCCTTTTAGTTCACCACCAAAAACATTTTTGATTCCAGCCATCAAATCCCTGCCGACATGCTTTGCCCGCACGGTACTTCCTGAAACAACACCGTAAAAAGCTATGGTTTTTTTTCCAGGTATTTCTTCAGTGTTTGTAAGCAGCATTTCTACCTCCTTTTTTGAAATTGAATGTTCGTGTAACACTCCAAATAACCGGTTCCATCCGGTTCATTTGGCTTGTTGAAATTTTTTCG
>JAOZRI010000117.1 GCA_029940235.1 Desulfobacula sp.
CTGGCAGGTTCCATTTTTTTGCCAGTAATGAGCCAACATAGTCATGGGTCGCATGGAATAACTCCTCTTCCATTTCATAACGTTTCTTGGGAAGATTTGATCTTAACAGTGGCCACCTGTCAGCTTTGTCAGGCTCAATGGAGAAAAGAACCAACAGACCTAAATCTTGCAACATTCCAGCGGTAAAGGCTTCTTCAATGGGTCCGTTTATCAGATATCCGAGCTGTTTTGCTGCAACTGCTCTTCTAACTGAATCCTCCCAGAAAGTATCAATATCAAATCCTGGGATCTCTTTGTCTGATAGAACCTCTTTTACTGCAAAACATAAAACCAGATTTCTCAGGCTGTCCATACCCATGGCAATCACAGCATCAGAAATTGTTTTAACCCTGTGACGAACTCCAAAAAAAGCTGAATTCACAAGCCCGAGAAGCTGTGCTGTTAATACAGGATTTACACAGATCAATTTTGTCAATGTATCCACCTGGGCATCATCCCTGAGAGTATATTGAATCAATTGCATAACCTGCCTATTGGGAACAGGCAGATCTTCAGGTTCAAAATCTCGATAAAATGCGCCAGACATTAAAATTTACCGAACAAATAAAATATTTTAACAAGGATATAATAATTCATTTTTTAAAATCTCCTTAAAATTTTAATTTCCATGGAACCATTCTTATTGTAACTCAATATTTAAGTCAACTATCTCTTATAAAATTTGGCTCTTTGAAAATTTTCCATAAACTTCTACTCCTGTACGCACCAAAAGGTCGCATTTATGCTACACATTATTCCCAAATATTATATCACTCTTTCCATTACACGCGGTTATCCAATAGAAAATTTGGTTCAATTTTAATAGGTTTTATGCTATAGTATCTATTTTTAAAAATGGAATGTATATAAATTATGTTAAACAATAGTACAGATTTCTTCCAGGCTCACTCCATTAAATATATAGAGATGGCCTTGAGAACAGATAGAATTGAAAGAGTTACTGATCCTGACGGATATGGCAAAAGAACTGGAGATTGCGGAGATACTGTTGAATTTTTCCTGACCTGTAAGAATAACATAATTTTATCTTCTTCTTTTCAAGTCCAGGGCTGTATGAATACAACAGCCTGCAGTAATACAGTGGCAAAATTTATCCAGAACAAAACCATTGAATCTGCATGGAAAATTTCTCCTGAAAAGGTGAACAGATTCTTAGAAACCCTTCCAGAAGACCATTTCCACTGCGCCGAACTTGCCGTAGGAGCACTCTATCTTGCCCTTGCAGATTTAGAATCAAAAAACAGATAATAGACAATATGACTCGAATAGTCGCATTGTTGCGATAGTTTCTTTATCCCCAGACACTTCAAAAGCCTTATCATTATTATAACATTTTGTAATAACAGGGTTATCAAATAATAATAGATTAATATTCCGGCATGGCATATGATTTGCAGTAACCTATGACTCAGTATATGCAAAAAATTAAAGGAGACAAAATAACAGATGACTACTATATTACTGACCAGCAAAGAGAGAAGTATCTTTAAAGAACTTGCTGCTCAATTTTCAGACAATCAAATCATTAGTGAGTGGGTAGGTTCAGCACAGGAGGCTATTTCTGAGCTTACCGATAAAAAATTTGATCTATTCATCGTCAGCGAAGACCTGCCTGATATGACGGGCAGGCAGCTTATAGAAGAAGCCCTTTTCAAAAACGCAATGATGAATAGTGTGGTATTAAGTCAATTACCCCATGACAAGTTTCACGAAACCTATGAAGGTTTAGGTGTTCTCATGCAGCTTTCCTTAAACCCTGAAAAACAGGATGCTCAAAATATTCTTGATTATCTCAACAGGATAGAACAGATACAGCAGCAGATGGGAACCATAAAAGGAGAATCAAACAGATGATTATCAGTATTGCAAGCGGCAAGGGAGGGACTGGAAAAACAACTATTTCCACCAATCTTGCCCTCTCTATTAATCAAAAAGTTCAACTTCTTGACTGTGATGTTGAAGAACCCAATTGTCACCTTTTTTTAGACCCGGTTATGGAAACTTTAGAACCTGTCATAGCACCGGTACCGCAAATTAATCTTGAAAAATGTACTTTCTGCAAAAAATGTATGGATATTTGCAGATTTGGGGCAATAGCTGTATTAAAAAAAGATGTCTTGATCTTTGATAATCTTTGCCATTCATGTGGTGGATGTTTTGAAATCTGTCCTGAAGATGCCATTATTGAAAAAGAGCGCTCCCTTGGCGAAATTGAACAAGGTACAGCAAGAGAGATACCATTTATCCATGGGCGCTTGGATATTGGACAGGTAATGGTTCCGCCTATTATCAAAAAAGTAAGGTCATATACTGATCCTGATATTGTAACTATTATTGATGCACCCCCTGGAACTTCATGCCCTGTGATTGCTGCAATGAATCATGCTGATTTTATCCTGCTTGTAACAGAACCCACACCGTTTGGCTTGCACGATCTCAAACTTGCCGTTGAAACTGTAAAAATCCTTAATATTCCCCATGGCCTTGTTATAAACCGGGCAGACCTTGGCAATGATGAGGTTAAAAAATATGCCATAAAAGAAAGGATACCCATACTCATGGAGATACCATTTGATAAAAAAATTGCCCAGATTTATTCCAAAGGTGAGATGATTATTGATAAACTTCCTGAGTATAAAGAAAAATTTCAGATTCTGTTTGACAAGATAGAGCAGCAGGTATTAGCAGGAGGGCAAAGCAAATGAAGGAACTGGTTATTTTAAGCGGAAAAGGCGGAACAGGAAAAACAACCATTACAGCAGCTTTTGCCTCACTTGCCGAGAATATGGTGCTTTGTGATTGTGATGTTGATGCAGCAGATCTTCACCTGATACTCAAGCCCGATTTTAATACTACTTCAGATTTCAAAGGCGGCAATGAAGCTGTTATTGATCAGGACAAGTGTACCGAATGCGGCAGATGTATTGAAGTATGCCGATTTGATGCTGTAAACAGTATCTTTCAAGTTGATCCAATTGCGTGTGAAGGATGCGGGGTATGCGTTGATCTATGCCCGGAGCAGGCCATTGATTTTCCTGAAACCATATGCGGACAGTGGTATATCTCAGATACAAGGCTTGGTCCCATGGTCCATGCAAGGCTTGGCATTGCCCAGGAAAATTCAGGAAAACTTGTTTCCCTTGTAAGACAGGAAGCAAAAAAGATAGCCCAGAAAAAAAACTTAACTTTAATCCTTACAGATGGACCACCCGGTGTTGGATGTCCTGTGATTGCATCCATTGGTCAGGCAACATCTATTTTAATTATTGCAGAGCCGACTGTGTCAGGCATCCATGACATGGAAAGAGTGGGGCAGCTTTCCAGGCATTTTAATATACCTGCCATGATCCTGATTAATAAATTTGATCTCAATTTAGATCAAACCAAAAAAATTGAAACCCTGGCACAGAAAACCAATATTAAAATTGTGGGTAAAATTCCTTTTGATAAGACTTTTACACAAGCCATGATAAAGGCAAAAACTATTTTTGAGTACAACAAAGACTCACAGGCCAGCATTGAAATTAGGCAAATCTGGAATAACATTATATCCATGCCCTGGTTTCATTCACCTGTGACAAACAATATAATTCAACATTTATAGGAGAGAAAAATTATGGAAAACGGAAAAATTGCAATCCCTTCAAATGGAGCGGGCGGACTTGGCGGAACCAGAGCAGGTCATTTTGGTCATTGTGATGTATTTACTCTAATTGACGTAGAAAACGGTGAAATAAAAGAGGTATCTACCCTTCAAAATCAGGAACATGTCCAGGGCGGATGTATGGTTCCGGTTAACCTTTTATCTGAAAATAGAGTCAATGCACTTATAGTAGGTGGTATAGGCATGAGGCCTTTGATGGGTTTCAGACAGGTGGGTATTGATGTTTACCATGATGACCAAAGAGCTGAGATAGAACCGGTTGTTAAAGACCTTATTGCAGGGAAATTGCCACAGATATCAAATGATCAGGTTTGTGGTGGCGGCGGCGGACAATAGATGTAAGAGATTGTAAAGGAGATTATAAAAATGAAAATAGCTATTACATCCCAAGGTGACACCCTGGACTCTGAGCTTGATCCAAGATTTGGAAGGGCAGCATATATAATCGTAGTTGATACACAGACACTTGAATTTGAAGCCTTTGATAATGCAACAAACAAAAATGCTTTTAAAGGTGCCGGCATCCAGGCTGCTGCCATGATCAGTGATAATGATGCCCAGGTTTTATTAACAGGGTTTTGTGGCCCAAATGCATTTAAAACACTTGAAGCAGCAGGTGTTAAAGTTGCAAATGACCAGACTGGTAAAATAATTGATGTTGTTAAAAAGTTTAACCAGGGCAATACTGTTTTTGCCGATGGTGCAAACAAGGACGGGCACTGGTAAAACAAACTATGAGATATTATGATTAACTCACTATTTGCTATACAATATTGAGTTAATCATATTTTTTTAATTACAGCCACTCTGTTGTGTCCTGCAAGGTCTTTTATAAATTTAATGGATTTATAATATGAATATTTATTTACAATATTGATAAGTCCCTCTTTCTGATCAAATCCCATTTCAAACAGAATTACTCCTCCTGGAGCAAGATAATTATCAGCATTTTTCAATATAATTCTAAAACTGTCAAGCCCATCCCTACCTCCATCTAAAGCAAGCATTGGTTCAAATTTTCTTATTTCAGGTGCAAGCTGTGCAATATCTTTGGAAGGGATATAGGGCGGATTTGAAATAATCAAATCAAAACATGATTTTTTATGCAATGCTGCAAACCAGTTTGATACAAAAAAAAGTATCTTGTTTTTTACTATTTTATGGGCATTTTTTTGTGCAATTTTAAGGGCAGAAAAAGAGAAATCGCTGGCAAAATAATAACTATCTGTTATCTCTTTTGCAATTGAAATGATAATCGCGCCAGAGCCTGTTCCAAGTTCAAGGATATTGCATGGTCTATTGTTCTGATTTAGTATTGTCAATGCCTGTTCAACGATGGTTTCTGTATCAGGTCTTGGAATTAAGACATCTTTGGTAACATAAAAATCAGAATCATAAAAACCTTTTTCACCAACAATGTATGCCAGGGGCTGGTGTTCTACTCTTTTTTTAATCAAGATCTTAAAATTTGATAACTCTTTCTTGCCAAGGGGGCGATCATGCTGGAGATAAAGATCAAGACGTTTTATATCAAGGGTGTGGGCAAGCAGCAATTCTCCTGTTAATCTTGGACTGTCAATGGAGTGGCTTTTAAAATATGATTCTGTCCAGGAGAGCAGCTTAATGATTGTCCAGGAATTCATTGTTTCAGCAGGTTACTATTAAAGAGTTTATTTTTTCAACTACAGAAGTTGAAGCATGATGCACTGTTTTTAAAAGCCCTGTCAGACTGTTGCCTTTAATGCTTGAGCCTGATTATAAGTTTGAAGTTCATCAATAATTTCCTGGATGTTTCCCTCCATGATAGAATCAAGTTTATAAAGAGTAAGACCAATGCGATGATCTGTCATTCTGCCCTGGGGGAAATTATATGTTCTTATTCTGCCGCTTCGATCTCCTGACCCCACCTGCCCTTTTCTTTCTGCTGCCCGTTTTGCATCTTCCTCCCTGACTTTAGCATCAAGGATACGCGCTTTTAAGACACCCATGGCTTTGGCTTTGTTTTTATGCTGGGATTTTTCGTCCTGGCAGGTAGCTGTGACGCCGGTTGGGGTATGGGTAATCCTTACTGCAGAGTCTGTTGTATTAACAGACTGTCCTCCAGGCCCCGAGGCTCTGAATACATCCACCTTAAGGTCGGCTGGATTTATATCAATATCAATGTCTTCAGCTTCAGGAAGAACTGCCACAGTCACAGCAGAAGTATGTACCCTACCCTGGGTTTCTGTTTCAGGCACTCTTTGAACACGATGTGTTCCGCTTTCATATTTAAAACTGCTGAAAGCACCTTTCCCATTTACAAGAGACACTATCTCCTTGAATCCACCTGAACTGGAACTATTTTTCTCAATGATTTCCATTTTCCAGTTTTTAGATTCAACATATCTTGAGTACATTCTAAATAGATTACCGGCAAAGATTCCAGCTTCTTCACCTCCGGTTCCAGCCCGGATCTCAAGGAGAACGTTTTTATCATCTCTTGGATCTTTTGGTATTAAAAGGATATTAAGTTCAGATTCAATTTTATCAATATTTGATTCAAGCTCGGGAAGCTCTTCTTTTGCCATGGTACGTATTTCAGAATCAGGGTCCCTTAAAAGTTCCTTTGCTTCCTTGTGTTCATCTAAAAGACCTTCATACTCCCTGAACTTTGGAACAATTTTATTTAACTCTCCATGTTCAATCAAATATTCCTGGTATTTTTTTTGATCACTTATAACAGCAGGATCACTCAAAAGCTGTTCAAGCTTGATAAATCTCTCTTCAATACCTTTTAATTTTGCTATCATTACACGAGTTTAGTTACATCAAATCCAGCATATTTTTTCTTAAAACGGTCAATTCTTCCAGCAGAGTCAACAAGTTTTTGTTTCCCTGTAAAAAAGGGATGGCACTTGGAACAAATTTCAACTTTAATATTCTCTTTTGTAGAACCTACTTCAAAGGTTGCACCACATGCACACGATGCTGTGGATCTAATGTATTTTGGATGTATCTCTTTTTTCATCTCTGTTCAAACTCCTTTATATGCCTGATCACCAGGTCATCTTAAAATTCCAATATTATGAATTCATTAACTCAATAAACTCTTTATTATCCTTTGTTCCTTCCATTTTTTCAAGTAAAAACTGCATACTGTCCACAGGATTTAAACTTGACAGCAGTTTTCTTAAAATCCAGACACGGTTTAAGACTTGTGGATCAAGCAGTAATTCCTCTTTTCTGGTACCTGATTTATTCATATCAATGGC
>JAOZRI010000118.1 GCA_029940235.1 Desulfobacula sp.
GATGCAGCACATCTTCCCGGGAGGTTAAATCCTTTACAGGTTCCACCATGGGAACGACATACAGCATTAAATATGTCCAGGAAAAATCTTCCAAGAGTACAAAGGATATAAAAAAAGCTGTGGATGCAAAACTTGAAAAAGTAAATTCCATGATGTCGACCTGGGATCCAGAGTCAGATATTAGCAGGATCAATCAATCTTCTGCTGATAAATGGCTGGACCTCCATCCTGATTTATCAGAGCTTATTGGATTTGCTTTTGATTTGTCACAAAAAACCAATGGGAAATATGATGTTTCCTGCGGCCCTTTGATAAATTTATGGGGTTTTGGACCCAAAGGGGAAAAAAAAGTTCCAACAAAACTGCAGATTAAAAATGCAATGAAGATCAGCGGGTACGGGAAAATAGATCTGGATATTAAAGCCAATAAGCTTAAAAAAAAATTTAAAACAAGCTATATTGATTTGTCCAGTATTGCTAAAGGCTATGGAGTGGATAAAATTGCACATCTGCTTGATAACTTTGGCATACACAACTATATGGTTGAAATAGGGGGAGAAATAAAAACAAGTGGGAAAAAATTGGATATTCCCTGGAAAATAGCCATTGAATCACCCCGCAAAGAAGAAAATAAAACCTTTAACAAGGTATTGAATCTCACTGACTGTGCCATGGCAACTTCAGGAGATTATCGCAATTTTTTTAAAGAGGGCAAAAGAAGGTATTCCCATACCATAGACCCTGCAACAGGCCAACCTGTTCAAAATGATCTTGCAAGTGTGAGTGTGGCAATCCCAGATGGCAAATGCTTTAAAGCCGATGCCTGGGCTACAGCTCTCATGGCCTCAGGAAGGAATAAAGGGGGTGAACTTGCTGTTAAATTCAAGATCCCAGCCCATTTTATCTATATTGAAGAGGGAAAATTAAAGGAGACTTCAACCAAACTTTTTACAACTCTTTTTACCAAGGAGCTTTTATGATTTTATATTTCGTAATAACATTAATAGTAATGCTTTTATTTGCAGGTGCGCTTATCATAGGGCGCTTGTTTAAAAAAAAAGGATATATCCATACCTGTTCAGGCGGCTCCAATAGTTGCTCATGTGAAAAGAAATAAACTTGTCCATTAATCTACAAATCCTCAAAAACACTTCTAATATTGCCGGACGTAAGGTGATCACCCTGGAACGAGTTATATAAAATATTTTACCGGCAAATATCCAGACACCGCTGTTTTGCCACCTGATTTATTTCATATAAAAAAGGGTTGATCAAATTAACCAACCCTTTTAGTTTTTTTTTAAAAGATTATCCCTCTTGTTCTGCAAGGTAATCATCATACAGGGATTCCAAAATAAATTTATGTTTTGACTCTTCCTGTATAAGTATATTAAACACTTTTTTTACATCTGCGTTATCGGTTTTATCTGCCATAATAGTATAGAGATTTACTGCTCTCTCTTCTCTTTTCATGGCAAGTTTAAGGATTTGAGGCATTGGCATTCCCTCTTTATAGTCTATCTCCACCATATAATCACTGATCTTGAGGTCTGGAATTGTTTTAAATTCATAGGAATCAATTTTCTCTTTATTTGAACCCATATCTGCCAAAAGTTCAACATGTTTCTCTTCTTCCAATGCAAACTTCTCAAAAGCCTCTTTAAGTGATGCCATTGTTGCCTGTTTTGCTAAATCAGTATAAAATGCAACTGCTTCTTTTTCTCTTTCAGTTGCAAAGCTTATTATTTCATCAACCGATCCAAATTCCATATTTATTCTCCTCGATGTTAACTATTTAATTGTTCGTTTGCTTTATACTCTTCATGGTATTGATTTATTATATGAGATAAAGAACCTGGAGTAACGCAGCCAGGTTCTTCATAGTCAATCTGTCTTACCAGCCAAGCGTCAGATAGTCATGCATGGAAGTAGCAGCATCTCTGCCTGCTCCCATTGCAAGAATAACTGTTGCAGCTCCGGTTACTATATCTCCACCTGCCCATACACCTTTTCTTGATGTTTTTCCCGTTGCAGGATCAGCTGCAATATTGCCCCATCGGTTCAATTCAAGCCCTGGTGTTGAACTTGTCAACAGAGGATTTGCATTTGACCCTACAGATACAACAACAAGATCGCAGTCAAAATCAAATTCTGAACCTTCAATGGGTACAGGTCTTCTCCTACCTGAATCATCGGGTTCACCAAGTTCCATTTTAAGGCATTCCATGCCTGTCAGTCTGCCGTTTTCATCCCCATAAAATTTTGTGGGGTTGGTTAAAAGGACAAATTCAATTTTCTCCTCTTCAGCATGGTGCAGCTCTTCATTCCTTGCAGGCATTTCATCTCTTGATCTTCTGTAAACAACCTTGACAGAATCAGCTCCAAGCCGCATTGCAGTCCTGGCTGAATCCATTGCAACATTGCCGGCACCAAGAACAACAACATTTTTGCCCCTTGCAATTGGAGTGTCATATTCAGGGAAAAGATACCCTTTCATCAAATTTGTACGCGTCAAATATTCATTTGCTGAATATATACCAATGAAATTTTCGCCCTCAAGGTTCATGAATCTTGGCAGACCTGCTCCAACTCCAATATAAACAGCATCATAGCCCTCTTCAAAGAGTTCATCAACAGAGACAGAAGCTCCGACCACGGTATTACATTCAATATTTGCACCCATTTTTTCAAGCCCTGCAATTTCCGAAGCTACAATTGCTTTTGGAAGACGAAATTCCGGAATTCCATAAACCAATACCCCGCCTGGTTTGTGAAAAGCCTCAAAAATGGTAACATCATGGCCTTTAAGCAGAAGATCGCCTGCAACGGTAATGGCTGAAGGGCCAGAGCCCACCACTCCAATTTTTTTGCCTGTCTTCTTTGCAACCTTTGGAACTTCTCCTGAACCGTTTTCTCTCTCCCAGTCAGCAGCAAATTTTTCAAGATAACCAATGGCAACAGGTTCTCCTTTTTTGCCCACAATACATTTGCCTTCGCACTGGTCTTCCTGGGGGCAGACACGCCCGCACACAGCAGGAAGTGCATTTGTTTCCCACAGTTTTTTTGCAGCACCGGAGAAATCCTTTTCAGAAATTAATTTTATAAATTCAGGTATTTTAACGGAAACCGGGCATCCGTCTACACATAAGGGTTTTTTGCACTGAAGACATCGTGATGCTTCAATCATTGCCATCTCTTCGGTCAGTCCGAGAGGTACCTCCTCAAAATTTCTTCTTCTTGCATCCGGATCTTGCTCAGGCATCTTTGCCCGGGGTGTTTTTATTTTTTTTGACATTTACTCCTCCATATCTTCAACACCATCATGGTGTGTTTTGTCTAAGTCTATTTTATATAAAAGTGATTGCATTTATCCTTCACTTTTATGCAAAGTTGTATGGCGACACATCATATCCGCCACATGGTGGTTATTAGGCAATAGATTTTTCATAGGCTTCAAGGCTTTGCTTTTCTTCATCAAGATATGAAGCCAGACGTTTTCCCAGTTCATCAAAATCGACTTTATGGGCATCGAATTCCGGACCGTCAACACAGGCAAATTTGGTGTCATTGCCAATGGAAACACGGCAGCAGCCGCACATGCCAGTACCATCCACCATAATTGGATTCAGACTGACAAGGGTTTTTACATTAAAATCCTTTGTAATCAGGCTGCAAAATTTCATCATGGGTATGGGGCCAATGGCAACCACAAGATCAATATCGTTATTTTCCAGGGTTTCCTTTAAGACATCTGTGACAAAGCCGTGGTGTCCTTTTGATCCATCATCAGTGCATATATGAAGTTTTGTGGATGCAGCTTTCATCTCTTCTTCCATGATCAGAAGATCATAGCTTCGTGATCCTAAGATAGTTGTTACATCATTGCCAGCCTCTTTTAATGCTTTTGTTATGGGATGAAGAACTGCAATTCCTGTTCCGCCCCCAACACAGATAACTTTCCCGACATTTTCAATATGGGTTGGTGTGCCAAGGGGGCCTATGAGGGCATAATAATCATCCCCTACTTTTAGCTCTTTAAATTTGGCAGTGGATTTGCCTACTACCATGTATATGATTGTAATTGTACCTTTTTCCGGGTTGGTGTCAGCCATAGTCAAAGGAATTCGCTCTCCTGTTTCATCGGCCTGAAGTATCACAAACTGACCTGGTTTAGCTTTTTGTGATATGCGTGTAGCTTTAATCTCGTTAAGGATAATGGTTCCTTGAGCCATCTCCTCACGATTTACAATTTTTGGCATTTTTTCCTCCTGTTAATTCCAATTTTCTATTTTTTCAGTCCATAACTAAAAAATTCAATATCTCCTATTACCATAGTACCTAACCTAAAACCACTAATTATTAGTTTAGCACCACTTATAATAAAATCCTCCTATTCTATAAAGAAAAAAATAAGAAAAGCAAGCTTAAAACAATAAACCAGCGCAACACTAATGAAAATAATATATCCTACTATAATAGTATGGTTTTATTTGGGTTGACAAATGCAAAGTTCTTATCATACAAAGGATTC
The DNA here is from genome assembly GCA_029940235.1 of Desulfobacula sp. GTDB lineage: Bacteria > Desulfobacterota > Desulfobacteria > Desulfobacterales > Desulfobacteraceae > Desulfobacula. The sequence goes on from JAOZRI010000118.1 coordinate 4,532, forward strand.
GGCGGTAGTAAAAAGCATTATAGATACAGATGGAGATCGTGTTAGTTTATTAATGGAATAAACGCCACGACTGGCTTATAACAGCCATAGTTCTCCACAACAAAACATGAAAGTGTTAATTTGGGATTTATAAAGGCTTGCGTAATATAATAATATAATAATATAAAAATCAGGAAAATTATATTAAGGGAAATAAAATGGAGAAGCTCAAAATACTATTAAAATGGTACAACCTTACAGCTATTATTGTAATCTTGTGTGTTGCTGTTGCTTTTGCAAATATAGAATCAAAAGGTGTTGAAAACAGGAGGCCTGATATTATCAACATCGATTCCATAAAAGTATTTGGTGATCTTGAACGGCCTTCTGTGCTTTTTTTCCACGACAAACATACAGATGCTGTTGAAAAATCAGGAGGAGACTGCAAGACCTGCCATACAAGTGAAAATGATAAAATGTCACAGAAATTTATGGGCTGGAATGATAAAAATCAAAAAGCTGCAATGGATAATTTCCATATCAACTGTATTGGATGCCATGAAGAGGCCTCTGAGAAAGATCAGGTTTCAGGGCCTGTTACATGTGCTGACTGTCATCAACCAAACCCTGTAGTGTCATCTTCAAGACAAGCCGTGGGACTTGATAGCTCCCTTCATTATCGCCATTCAAAAATCTATGATAACAAGTGTGAAACCTGCCATACTGACTGCAAAACTGATATTTATAAAAAGGGTGAAGAGACTACATGCAGGCATTGCCATAATAATACCCAGAGTGATAATAAAATAGTTGCCCTTGAAGAGGCAGTACATGAATCCTGTATTACCTGTCATATGACAAGGCAGGCTGATAAAAAAGATACAGGCCCTGTAAAATGTGCAGGATGTCATGACCTTGAGGTTCAAAAAAATATGGAAAAGATTTCTCCTGTTCCCCGCATGGACAGGAAACAGCCTGATATTATAATGCTGAAAACAGGCAACAAAGACCTTGATGAACCAGGTAAAAACAGAATGGATCTTGTTGCTTTTAATCATAAAGCCCATGAAGACTATAATGACACCTGCCGGGTCTGCCATCATGAATCAATGTCTGCCTGTAATACCTGCCATACCGTCGAAGGTTCAGAAAATAGTAAAGGTGTCTCTCTTGAACAGGCAATGCATAAAATGGACAGGAAACAAAGCTGTACAGGATGTCACGAAGCTTTACAGCATGATGCAAAATGTGCAGGATGCCATGGCTTCTTGTCTAAAAACCGTGAACAAGATGATGCTTCATGCCTTATGTGCCACGCAAAACTGCCTGAAGGGGCAGAAATGGACGAAGCAACTGCCAGGATAATGATTGAAAAGCGTCCTGTTCAGGCTCAGATATATGATACAAAGGATATTCCGGAAAAAATAATTATTAAAGAGCTGTCTGATAAATATGAACCAGTTGAATTTCCCCACCGTCAGATAGTAAATAAAATTGCCGAGAATATAAAGGATAATAAACTGGCAGCTTATTTCCATGCTGATAAAGCTACACTGTGCCAGGGGTGTCATCATAATTCTCCTGCCACAAAAAAGCCTACAAGCTGTAAGAGCTGTCATGGCAAGCCTTTTAATGAAAAAGATATGAACAAACCAGGCATTATGGGTGCATATCATATCCAGTGCATGGAGTGTCATACAAATATGAAAATAGACAATAATGGCTGTACTGACTGCCATAAGGAAAAACAATAGTGTTTAAACGACAATTCACCCATCTACTGCGTTGCTGCAAAATTTTGCAATCCTCATGTACTCATGTACACTCCGGTTTCAAAATTGCATGCATGCGCATCTCTTCGAGCCTTGCTCCTTATATATGGGCAAATTGCCACTTAAACACAGATAGTTATAAGTATGCTGAATATTTTAAGTAACGAGGTAAATATATGTCCATAACACGAAGAAAATTTTTAGGATGGATGGGAGCAGCCGGTGTTGGAACAACAATAGGTAAAGGCCAGGCCCATGCATCTTCTGGAAAAGAGTTTGCAGGCTACCCAGACAGCTTTGGAGTTCTCCATGATGAGACAAGATGTGTAGGATGTCGATCATGTGAAGAAGCCTGTAATAAGGTCAATAAGCTGCCTGAACCTGAAAAACCATTTAAAGATGAATCAGTTTTAAATGAAAAACGCAGGCCAGATGAAGATTCATATACTGTTGTTAATAAATATGAGACTTCAAAAGGAGCACGGTTTAGAAAAATTCAGTGCAACCACTGCCTTGAACCGGCATGTGCTTCTGTATGCTTTGTTACTGCTTTTTCAAAACAGCCTTCCGGTGCTGTTGTATATGACCCAACCGTGTGCGTAGGATGCAGATACTGTATGATGGCATGCCCATTTGAAGTTCCTGCATATCAATATGATGATGCTTTTACTCCAGAAGTTGTAAAAT
>JAOZRI010000520.1 GCA_029940235.1 Desulfobacula sp.
ATTTTGCCGTTAAAGATGCCCCTGGAGTATTTAACTTCCATCCACCCCTGGTTTTATCAAAACTTGTTACAGGGGAATTCTTGTAAATATGTGCACCACTGTTTATTGCGGCATTGGCAAGTCCATGGGCATAGGATAAAGGCTGAATGATACCGGCTCTTTTATCCAGCAAAGCACCGTAAAAACAGTTGCTGCCGGTTTTAGCAGCTGTTTCATCACTGTCGAGTAATTTGACGGGTGCACCGCGCTTTATCCATTGCTCTTCTCGCTGTTGAAGGGCTTTATAACCGCTTTTTGAATCTGCACAATGCAGAGTTCCGGTACGTACCGACTCACACTCAATGTCATGGGTCTTGATCAGATCAAAAACAAGATCAGGAGAATTGCCAAGGGTTTTAATAAGCTTCTCTCCATATTCTGGCCCGGCAAGTTTTAACAACACATCAGGCATCAGCCATAAACCGGCATTCACAAGCCCCACATTTCGGCCAGATCCTCCATGGCCAATGTCCATTGCATCAAGAACAATACACTCTCTTCCCATCTGGGCAAGATGCAGGGCTGCTGAAAGACCTGTATATCCGGCACCAATGATGGCAATATCACTGTTTTGATTACCACTCATTGCAGTTAATTCAGGTTTTGCTGTGGCAGTGGCTTCCCAAAGACCCTGTTTTATATTCTGTATCATCTCTTTAGCGGTGCTCCCTGATTTTAATATATTGCTTGCCCACGTCTCTTGCCTCCTTAAAAAAAAATAAAAGATAGCACTTTCTAAAATATTTTAGTACAAATTTTTATCTAATTTAAGATTGAAACTGAAAATTCAAAACAGTTGGGAACATGCTTTTGAATTGAAAGGGTAGGGCAATATGGTTAAAAATGCCTTAACTTATATCTACAATACTCCATAATGCCTTGACTCTTGGGTTCGCAAGGTTTTTTTTTCGGGTACACAGGCCGATGATAAAGGGCGGCAGTTCCGGAGCTTTCTTCAGAATTTTTACCTGATCAAAAAAAGGGTTTTTTTCAAGTACCATTCTTGGAACAAGTCCGACACCACAGCCAAGGCTGACCATGACAATGATGGCTTCATTGCCGGCCACCTGGGAATAAATCTTTGGAATAAAATTTTCCTTTGCAAACCACTGGTCAATGCGATCCCTGCTCAACCCGTGATCCGGAATGATCAAAGGAGTTTGCTTCCAGTCAATTCCATCTGATGTTTCTATGACTATCTCAGAATATTGCTGTGGTGCAATAAAGACCAGAGGCGTTTGTGAGACGATTTTAAAGACAAAATCTTTGGGCTCATCATCTGGGAGGGCGGCAATGACAATATCTGCATCCTGGTTTGAAAGCTTGACCAGGGCTTTGGCTGCATCACCGGTTTCAAGGTGTATCTGCACCCCGGGATGGGCCCTTCGATACTTTATCATCATATCAGGAAGAATACCGTAGGCTGCTGTAACAGAACAATAGATGAACAACTCTCCTTGCAGCATCTCATCACAAGACAATTCATCATGGAGCCTGTCCCACCGCTGTATAACATCATCGGCATATTTTTTGAACGTAATCCCTGCCGGGGTCATCTCCACGGATCGGTTATCACGGATAAAGAGCTTTTTGCCAAGTTCCGTTTCAATCCGCTGGATCACCCGTGTCAATGCCGATGGTGTGATATAACAGGCCTTGCTGGTTCTTGCAAAATGCAAGGTACCCGCAAGGTGTCTGAATAGTTTTAAATTTCGAAGATCCATTGTTGTCCCACTTATTTTTAAACGCCCTGTCAGATGTTATTCTGTACTGTCTAATAGTCCGGCTTGCTATCTGGAAAGCCTAAAACATAATTTCCACCTGGTTTTTGATTAGATCTGCATATGTTTCCC
>JAOZRI010000119.1 GCA_029940235.1 Desulfobacula sp.
CTTTTCCTGAAAGCATTTGGGCAGCAACACGGCTGCGCCCTCCAACAGCTCAATATACCAGGACAGGTTTTGTCGGATCAAGTTCTTCAAACCTGTCAGAAAGCTGGGGCAGCGGAATCAAGTTGGCTCCGGGAATATGGCTTTTTTTATATTCCGAGGGCTGCCTGACATCCAGAATTGTTATTTCGTCTCCAGAGTGTTGAGCAATATAATTTTTTGTCTCTTTAAAATCCAAAGATTTGACCGGGGTTAAAAACTGCATCCACTTCATACCATATTCTCCTTTTCCAGGGCCTTAATTTATTTTCTGGGTCTTAAAACTTAACCAAGTGATTTAAATGCTTTAACACTGGCTCCGCAGATTGGGCATTTCCAACCCTCTGGTAAATCTTCAAATTGTGTTCCCTTGGAAATCTTACCCTTCCTATCTCCTTTATCAGGATTGTAAATATAACCGCAATTAACTGTCTGACACTGATACATCTCTTTTGGTTCAGCCATTTTAAACTCCTTTTTTAATTTACATTTTTATAAATTGTTCATGAAACGTTGTTGATACAAAAATGTCTCAAGAATATTCATATATTACTATCTAAATAAGTTCTATTTCAACAAATATGCTCAAAAAACAGGTTCCATTGTTGCAGAAGACTAAAGTCAAATTTTTTGTTAGTCTTTAAAAACTAATTTGCCACCAATATGCCCTGCCATGCCTGCACCTGCCAGCATAATAATATTGATCAACATCAAACCCCATGCCCCGGATGACAACAGTATTTCAGGGTCAACGAGAAACCATACAGTGCTGATTAAGCATGCCACAGATGTCAATGCTGCTGTTATAATTTTGATTTTAAACATCATTGTCATGGCACTATTATATTTTTTTTGCCACTCAAGAACTCCTGTTAAAATTACAAAAGGAAGAGAAATAAGAACAAAAATCTGATTAATAAAAGCTGCTTTTGCCAGCAGTTGTGAATCAAAAATCCAGGCAAGCAGCCAGAGAATCACTGAAACGGGCAGTAATCCATTGGGGGTATGCACAGCAACAGGGTGTGCGTGGTGTTTAATCAGCAGGGATTTTATTTTTTCAAAATTATTAATTTCAAGGGTTTGAGATTTTTTATCCTTTTGTTTGTTGTTTGATTTTTTTACTGTAGTGGGGATTTCATGGATTTCTTTGAATTTTTTTGCCCCTACATTGCAAATGGGACATTTATCAGGAGGAAAGTTTCCTTTATGGATATATTTACAAACACTGCATTGCCAAATTTTCATTTTTTTTAAATCCTTTTTTAGTGTCATCTTCAATTCAACACAATTTAAATAGCAAAGATGCATATTCCATACCATGGTTTAGGATATTATATTCACCTGGCATGCACTTTTTATGGTTGTGGTACTCCTTAAGTTGGAAATTTTTCAATTTATCTGTTTTAAAAACTCTTTTGCTGTGAAAGAAGGCAAATAGCAAATACCTTGTTCACAAATATAGGCAGTACTTTGATTGTTAATGGCGGTTTTTCCTTTTACAAGGGGAAGAAGTTTGGAAAGCTTATCTGCTTGATCTCCTTGTTCAATCTGAATCAAGACACGATTTGGAATATAAGTATTTCTGAACTCTTTTAAGAATAATTCATTTTCCTCTGCTTTGTTTTCCAGGGATACAATCACAATCTCTTTGGGGGCTGCAAGTGAAAAATCAAAGGCAATCATCATTTCTGACACAATTGAGGGATTGGTTTCAAAAGCTGACGAAAAGGCTGCAAGAGTTTTTGCCCCTCGTTTTTGATAATTTTTATTACCGGTGAATACGGCAAGCCTGAACAGATTCATTGCTGCAATAGCATTGCCAGAGGGAAGAGCACCATCAATCCCGGGTTTCTCCCTTGCTATCAGGTTTTCATGGTTATTGGCAGTCATGAAAAATCCGCCGTCTTTTTTGTCTTCATAAAGGTCAAATAGTATTTTATCAAGTTTAATGGCAGTCATAAACCAAAAAGGATCAGGATCTGCTTCAAACAGGTCTAAAAGTGCTGCTATAAAAAATGCATAATCGTCAAGATAAGCCTTGTGACTTGCTCGGTTATCCTTATAGGATCTGAACAACTCATTGTCTTTATATAAATTGTCTATGATAAAATTGGCAGCTTTTTTTGCAGTATCAATATAATCCTGATTTTTAAGCAGAAGTCCTGATTGTGCAAAAGCAGATATCATCAGGCCGTTCCAGGCAGTAAGGATTTTTTCATCCTTGAGAGGAGCAGGCCTTGACTGCCTCTGCTTGTAAAGTTCTGCTTTGGACTTTGAAATAATATCATCAAATGCGTGTTGTGATATGCCAAGTTCCTGTGCAGCAGTTTTTGCAGATTTTTTTATATTTAAAATATTTCTGCCTTCAAAATTTCCAGATTCTGTTGCATTAAAATAGTGTGCCACAACCCTGGCATCTCTCTTGCCAAGCGCACTTTCAAGCTCGGCTGGTGTCCATGTAAAATAATAGCCTTCATGGTTTTCCCCCCCTGGTGTTTTGCTGTCTGCATCTGTTGCAGAGAAAAAGCCACCATTGGGTGCAGTCATATCCCGCTGGATATATAAAAGAGTTTCATCCACAATCTGTTTAAATTGAGGGTTGCCAGTGATCTGAAATCCTTTAAGGTATGCTGCTGTAAGAAGTGCATTGTCATAGAGCATTTTCTCAAAGTGAGGCACGAGCCATTGTTCATCGGTGGAGTATCTGTGAAAACCTCCTCCAACCTGGTCATAAATTCCTCCTCGTGCCATTTTTATCAGAGTCTGTTCTGCTATATCAAGAACTGCCTTATCTTTAGTTTTATGGTAGAGTCTGAATAAAAGGCGTATTGGCATTGTGCTTGGGAATTTGGGAGAACCAACTATACCGCCGTTGATTGTATCATGGCTGTTTTTAAAGAATGTCATGCTGTTTTTAAACGCTTGCTGTGATGGTGGTTTATCTCCTTTTGCCGGAGAAAGATTTTTTTTTATGGCATTGGTAATGTCTGTGCCGGCCTGTTGAATCTGTTCAGGGTTTTGATCATAGTATTCCTTTATTTTATGAAGTATTGTGAGAAATCCCATGGATACTCCCCAATCACCATCTCTTGCCGGAAAATAACTACCCCCGTAAAAAGGCTTTCTATCCGGCGTGAGCCATACAGTCATTGGCCATCCACCCCGCCCGGTTATTGCCTGTACAGCACTCATATATATGGCATCCACATCTGGACGCTCTTCACGATCTACTTTTATTGCAATATAGTTTTCATTAATATAGGTTGCGATTTCAACATCCTCAAAGGATTCCTCCTCCATGACATGGCACCAGTGGCAGGTGGAATACCCCACAGACAACAGTATTGGCAGGCCTTTTTTTCTGGCAGCTTCAAAGGCTTCATCACCCCAGGGATACCAGTTGACCGGATTATGGGCATGCTGTAAAAGATAGGGGCTGGTTTCTAAGAAAAGACGATTGGTATATTTTGCCCATCCGTTTTGGTCAAGGTGTTTTGTTCTTGGCTTATATGAGCTGCCTTTTTCTTTTCTCAAGGCTTTATATTTAAGATTGAGCTCCATATTGACTCCTTTTTTTATCCCGGGAAGTGGCAGTCTGGCTGCAAAACTATTTGGCAGGGCCAGCAAGGTTAGTAGCGTCCCAATAGTAACAACAATTACAGCAGTTTTTTTTAAACCATTTTTATTTAACATTTTTGCTCCATTCTGTAATAATCAATCGGCAGGTTGCTACATAATGCAATATTTTCCAACGTCGAAATTGGGGTTGTGTGACAGTTTGTTAACCTGAACTCAGGCATCAATAGCACCACCTCATGTAAAACCAGCTCCGGCAGTGCAGGTAAAACAGTGCTCTGCAGTTGCAATGAAAGATCCTGGGGCTGGCAGGGCATCCATTTGAGTTATGTGGGTTTTTACTCCTGCCATTGGAATTTTTTTTGCCAGATTAAAATCACAATCATGTAAATAGCCATCCCATGCGATGGAAACAATATTCTTGCACATAAGATTTTGTACTGCACAGGGATTAAAGCTTGTCATAAGTTTTTCCATATAACCATCAAAATTACCCGTTTTTTTAAGCCACACCTTGAAACGGCCAAGGGGGACATTTGCAAAATTGTATAGATTGTCAAATTGTATTCCCCATTTATTATCAAGTATCGTACGAAATCTTTTTTCAACCTGCTCCTGGGGAGAAGGCATAAATGCCCCGGTGGGATTTGAAACCAGATTCAATTCAAGACCGCTGTTTTTAGAGTCTCCATAACCTAATGTGTTAAGCTTTTTTAGGGTTTCTATGCTTTTTAAAAAAACAGCTCCCCTTTGAGCATTGGTCTGGGCTTCATTGATAGAGGGAAAAGAAGCTGTAATAATTACTCTGTTTTTTTTTAATACATTGATCAGACTGGCTCTTTGAGCATCATTAATGGCAATCAGGTTTGAACGGATTATGATGCTCGAACATAGTGGAGCAAGCTTTTCAACCAGCATTTCAATGTTTGGGTTCATCTCTGGAGCACCACCCGTTAGATCAATGGTGTCAAACTTGGATCTTTGTGCATACAATATCACCTGTTCTGCTGTCTTTTTTGTCATGTTTTCCTTTCTGTCCGGCCCTGCTGTTAAATGGCAGTGTTGACATGAAAGGTTACAAAGATATCCCACATTAATCTGGCAGGTTGTGGTTTTTTCCCTCTTTAGAACAAGTTTATTTTGTATTAAAGCTTTATCAAAAGCGTTGACTGATTCTTCTTGTACTATATTTTTTGACCCTGTATTCACTGACATGGTTTATCCCATGGAGAGCTTATCATTAATGTTTCTCATCTGCACTCCATGAACCAGCGATGCCCCCCCGCGTATGGCTGTGGCAACATGGATGGCTTCTGTCATTTCACCTGAATTAGAACCCTTTTCAAGACATGTCTGAGTATAGGCATCAATGCAGTAAGGGCATTGTATGGCATGGGCTACTGCCAGTGCAATCAGGGATTTTTCCCTTTCAGTCAGCTCACCTTCGGCAAAAACTGCTCCATAGTAGTCAAAGAATTTTTTTGCAAGATCTGGTGCATCTTTGCCAATCTGGTCAAATTTCAAAAGATCCTGGGGGTTGTAATATGTTTCCATTGTATTTCTCCTTTTTATCAGCCATTTAATTTCTAATTTTAATTTTCCCTGCACTAAAATAAAATTGAACATTATTCAAAAGTCTTAATTTGTTAACCTCTCATCCAGGTGTGATATTTTTTGACCCAGTTCAAAAGCTTTTTTGGTGCATGTTTTTTCTTCCAGTTTCCTGCCACATATTTATTGGCCTCAGCAAGTGTAGGGTAGATATGAATAGTCCCCAGAATCTTGTTTAAACCAAGGTTGTGTTTCATGGCAAGGACATACTCAGCAATAAGATCACCTGCATGGGAACCTGCAATGGTAACACCAATAATTTTATCGCTCTTTGGTTTTGTCAATACTTTTACCACGCCATGATCTTCTGAGTCACAGATTGCCCTGTCTAAATCATCAATACCATAGGTTGTCACTTCATAGTCAATATTTTTTTGTTTTGCATCCTGCTCGTTGAGTCCGACCCGTGCGACTTCAGGGTCGGTATAAGTAGCCCAGGGGATAACCCGGTAGTCCACAGCATATTTCTTAAGGTTTCCAAAAAGAGCATTGACAGATGCATACCATGCCTGGTGTGCAGCTGTATGGGTAAACTGGTAAGGTCCTGTGACATCACCTGCGCAAAAAATGTTGGGAAAATTGGTCTGGAGCATCTGGTTTGCTTCAATTGTGCCTCTCTGGGTCAGGTTCACTCCAATATCGTTAAGTCCAAACCCTTTTGTATTGGGTTTTCTTCCCACTGCCAGCAGAATTTCGTCAAATGCAATCTGTTTTTCTTCATCCTTGCATTTGCACACAAGAAATTTTTTATCATCTTTTATAATAATTTCACTGGTGGTGTGCTCTGTTAACACTGCAATATTTTCATCTTCAAATTTTTTCTTTACCATATCTGAAATTTCACTGTCTTCCTTTGCAAGAATGCTTTTTCCGCGTACAATCATCACTACATTGGAGCCCAGTCTTGCAAAGGTTTGAGCCAGCTCTGCTCCTATGGGACCTCCTCCGAGGACAAGAAGTTTTTCAGGAAGCTTTTTTATATCCCAGACAGTATCAGATGTCAGGTATTGGATTTTCTCAATACCTTTAATGGATGGAATAAATGGTCTTGCACCTGTTGCAATTACAATACTGCGGGTGGTAATTGTCTTGTCATTTACCAATACTTTGAATGGGGATAATATTTTTGCTTCCCCCTGGATGCAGTTAACACCAAGATCAGTATAACGTTCAATGGAATCATGGGGCTCAACCTTTTTTATGATTTTGTGAACTCTGGCCATGACCCTGTCAAAGGAAAAATCAATGGAAGCTTTGTTAAATCCAAAATCTTCTGCACGTTTTGCATAGGAGAGCATTTTTGCAGAGCGGATCAGGGCTTTACTTGGAACACATCCGGTATTAAGGCAGTCTCCACCCATTTTATGCTTTTCAATGAGTGCTACCTTTGATTTAACCACAGCAGCAATATAAGATGTTACAAGTCCTGCCGAGCCTGCACCAATCACCACCAGGTTATAATCAAACTTCTCTGGTTTTTTAAAAGAAGCATATATTTTTTTTGCCTTTATAAAGCCAATAAGTTTTTTTGCGATAATGGGGAATATTCCCAGCAGCACAAAAGAAAAAATCAGTCCGGGTGATAGGATATTGCCCAGAGAATCAATCTTACTCAATTGGGTTCCGGCATTAACAAATACAATTGTTCCTGCAAGCATGCCTATCTGGCTGACAAGGAAAAAACGGATGGTTGAAATAGGAGTCAGGCCCATGACAAGGTTGATGACAAAAAA
>JAOZRI010000521.1 GCA_029940235.1 Desulfobacula sp.
GCAACAATTTTTGCACCTTTATCGTGTCCGTCTAAGCCTGGTTTTGCTATTAATACACGAATCTTGTCTGTTGTTTCGCCAGTTTTCCCCCCGGTTTTTTCCATAGCATATTCCTTTATGTTTAAATTCCTTTATATTTTTATTATTGTATCTGTTAAAAGTTGTGCCGCACTTAAAGGATCAATTTCACGGGACTGAATTTTTTTCAAGACAGCCCTGTATTTATCTGATGTCTTTATAAATTCCACTATTTTATTAATAGTCAGATCCTTTAAAAGCGCATTAAAATATGAGTTTTCCATCTCTTTTTGTTTTGTAGTAAGAGCAGTGCTTTTGCCCATAAAATCAAAATGTTCTAAAAAAGTATCAGCAAGCTCTTTTACGCCATCCCCAGTTTGTGCATTGGTTTTCAGAATTTTTGGTGTCCAGGTGATTTTAGAACTGGTCTTAGAACTGGTGGCAGTATTGGTTTTAGAACCAGCTTTCATATTAAGCATCATATTAAGCTGCTGAAAAGTTTGTTCACAGTCAGGTTTATCACTTTTATTGACAATAAAGATATCACCGGTTTCAAGGATACCAGCCTTTACAGTCTGGATTCCATCTCCTGCTCCAGGGTTGGTAACAATACCGATTGAGTGGGCCAGATCCTTTATATCAAACTGGGTCTGTCCTGCTCCCACAGTTTCAATAATGATGATTTCATATCCCATGGCATCAAAAACTATGGCAGCATCTTTTGTAGTTCTTGCAAGACCGCCTTTTTCACCCCGTGATGCCATGGATCTGATAAATACATTTTTATCTGTAGCATGTTTTTGCATGCGAACCCGATCTCCGAGAATTGCTCCTCCTGAAACAGGGCTTGAAGGATCCACAGCAATAACAGCAATTTTTTTATCAAGTTTACGAAATTCGACAATCAAAGAGTCAATGAGTGTTGATTTGCCAACCCCTGGCGAGCCTGTAATACCGATGATAAAGGAGTTGCCCGAATGCGGGTAGAGCTGCTTGAGCAATTCAAATGCTTTGGGATCATTCTCTTCAATGAGCCGTATAGCCCTTGCTCCTGCAAGAGCCTTCCCCGATAGTATGTCATTAATTTCAGGCACTGACTAGTTCTTCTCTCTTTCCCTCTTGCTGCAACTCGTTTAAAACAGCATTTTTACCTTTTAAAATATGTATTCGAACAAGCTGTTCAACTGCTGCGCCATCTCTTTTTTTAATGGCTTCAACCATTTTAATATGGTCATCATTGCTTTTCTGGGCATACTCTTTCTGCTTTAAGATTATCTGTCTGAACCTTGAGATATGTGCACGAAGCTGGTTAATCATTTTGATTAGTTTCGGACTTTTGCTCAAGGCATATAAATAATCATGGAACTGGGTGTTGATTTTCTGGAGTTTGACATAATCATGCTCTTTTTCAAGACATTGCTGAAACTCTTTCATCTTTTTCTCAAGGGGATAGAGATCCCTTGTATTATAATTTTCAGCAGCAAGCCTTGCAGCATAGGCTTCAAGAACACTTCTGATTCCAAAAGTCTGTTCAATATCATCGTGGGTCAATGTGACGACCTGGAATCCGCCCGAAGGTATTTTTTCAATCCACTCTTCGCGCTCAAGCTTGTGCAAAGCTTCTCTTAAAGGAGTCCTGCTGATACCAAGCATGTCAGCAATTTTACTCTCCACAAGCCGGGAACCTGGCTCAATAGTCTGATCAATAATAGCTTTCTTCAGATAATCAAACACATCCTGGCCAAGTGATTTTCTCTCTTTAAATTTGCTGTTTAGTTTCATAAATTAAAAACTCAAAATTTAAAATTAAAACTTAATTAAATAATGCCTTTTTCTTTAAGCTCAGCAAGTTTAGCCTCATCATACCCAAGCA
>JAOZRI010000522.1 GCA_029940235.1 Desulfobacula sp.
AAGCCATCAAGCAGATGCTCAAGCTCCCTCTCTTTTCCTATAAAAGGTGTAAGCCCTCTCTCAGCACTGACATCAAACCTTGTACGTCTTGATATAGCAGCGATCACACGATAAACCCTGATCTTATCTCTTATCCCTTTAATCTGTTTTTTCCCAAGGGATTCAAAATGGAACATGCCCTCTGTAAGCTTAAATGTTGTTTGAGATATGTTTGTGGTTCCAGGTTCAGCCAATCCTTCCAACCTCGATGCTATATTAACAGTATCACCCACCACCTTAAATTCTGTTTTAAGATCATTACCAAGAGATCCCACAACAACTGATCCTGAATTGATCCCTATTCTCATTTCCAGAGCTGGAACATTTTTGTTCTCTTTTTTAAATTTATTGTTAAGTTTGACAATGTCTCTATGGATTTGAATACTTGAACGAATTGCTCTTTGCGGAGCATCCTCCAAAGCTTTGGGCGCTCCATAGAGGGCAAGTATGCCGTCACCGGTCATTTCATTAACAAGGCCATCATAATAATGTACGTTGTCAATAAGAATTTCATAGACCTGGTCCATAATATGATAGGCCTCTTCGGGACCAAGTGTTTCAACCAGGGGAGTAAAATTTTTTAAATCACAAAATAATATGGTTACCTGCTTGTGTTCACCCGCTATTTTTTTATTCTGTGATAAAATTTTTTCTTTAATAGTCTTTGAAAAGCGATCCTGAATTCTACTAAATCTGTTTTCAAATGGTTGGGCAGAAGTTTGGGTTTCTGAGTCAGGTTCTAAAGCATCACCGCATTTGCCACAAAAACTAAATCCATCAGGATTTTTAAAACCACATTTTTGACAGAGTATAGCTAATTTTGATCCACATTTACCACAGAATTTCATCTCACTATGATTTTTAAATTGACAATTTGAGCATTCCATTGGTTCACCATTTATTTGATTAATCAGCTGAATAAAAGAGAGTTTTTTTATAAACTCTTATTAAACTTGCTTTAACAAAATAGAAATAAAAATACAAATTTATAATTTGAAAAGTTTTTGTATGTAAATATTATAACTGGTGGCGGGTTGTTTTGAAATATTGGAAGAGTGTGCAAAAAAGAAAGTGTTTGAAGGAATAAAAGGATCAAACAAAAAGAGGCTGGATAATTAATCCAACCTCTTTTTGTAAAAGTGTGTCAATAAAAGATTATTGAAAATCTGTATCTAATCAAGTGCCATCATGGTTGATGGATTTAACTTGCATTTAATATCTGTTCTATCACCATCTTTTAAGATAATGGCTTCTATCTTGTTTTCCACGGGCTGGAGAAAAACAGCTTTATCAAATTTTTCTTTATGGGTTTCAAGTTGTACTGGAAATCCATCTTCACAAAGCTTTTCATCTCTGTGGCTTTTCATGGACAGCCAGGTGAAAATTCCAAACTCTCTATTTAAGCTTTCAAGGCCTTCAAACACATCTGTAACATCTTTATCAAAATTTAATCCATCAATGATTATGATGCTTGGCAATGAAAGATCGGACTTTTTAAAACTTTTAAGGTAGTCCCTGATTTTTTCAATATCAAATGTGTTCTCATTATAACTTATTCCAACTTCATTGGTTTTAATATCTTCCCATACTCTGACAGCCTTTTGGGGGTCAACATATCCAATATAGTTGATAAGATTTTTAAACCCATCGGAATATCTCAAATTGATTTTTTCCATGGGGTCATCAAGACTGATGTGCAGGATTTTATCATCGTTTAAAAGTTGTGTAAGTGCAATTTGAACAAGAAAGCTTGTTTTTCCCACACCTGCTCTTGAAAGCACTGCTCCGAATTTGCCGTCCCTGATATTGTCAAATCCAATGGTTTTTGAAACCGGACTTTTCAAAATAA
>JAOZRI010000523.1 GCA_029940235.1 Desulfobacula sp.
CTTCCCATTGTTGTTGTTATATCCAATGATCTTGGCTGGGGAATGATTCGTCACAGTCAGGAACTTCGCATTGGTCATGCCATTGAAGATGGAACTTTTATTGGTAAGGTTGATTATCATAAAATGGTGGAAGCCATTGGCGGCAAGGGCTTTTATGTTGAAGATCCAAAAGATATCAGACCAGCCCTTGAAGAGGCATTTGCATCTAATAAGGTATGCTGTATAAATGTGATGACAGATCCTACCACTGTCAGCCCTGGAAGTACAATGCTGGCAGAAGTAGGTGCATATAAGGCATAATAAAATTACAGCATAACAAACTGCTATAACGCATAGTGGAAGGCTGATTACCTTATGGGAGCATATGGATCTTTGTGTACAAGCTTTTGATTACTGGAGCGGTTAAGCCGCCATGCTGTTTGAGCGAGGCACGAGCGAGTTCATGGCGGTCAGTGCAAGTAATCTTAGAGATTGTAGCAATATCTATCCAGCGGACATAAGGTAATCAGCTTGGAACGGATTATTAGAAAATTGAGAGGATCTGCTTGAAGGAGATAGATTTATGAATGGAAAAGAGAGAATCCTTAGAGCCATTGAATTAAAAGAGCCAGATTGTGTGCCTTTATATATCCATGGTATAAACGAGGGTCCCATTATCGGAATTGGAAAACATTTTACCGATGATCTTCCTGAACCTAAGGATTTCAGGCTCATGGATGACAATGACAAACTCAAACTTCTGGATATTCTTTTTAAGCTCCATGAAACCTTTGATATTGATGGTATGACAACCTTTGAAATTGGCCATGAAACAAAGGTGGATGAAGAGCATGTCAAGGATGGGTTTGGTGTGGTCTATAAATTATCTGAACATGGTATTCCTGTTCCTGTTGGTCACCCTGTTAAAACCTTTGACCAATTTAAATCATATAAGCCCCCAGTGCCAAAAAAAGAGGACATTGGACTTCTTGATCTTGCCATAGACAGATTCAAGGGGAGCAAAGCCTTGTTCTGGCTCATGCGCGGTTCCTTTGTCCGCTCCTGGCGTTTGATCGGCATGACAAATCTTATGATGAATATTTATAGCAACCCTGAATTTGTCCATGCTGTTGCACAGATGATGCTGGAATTCAACCTTGCTCAGCTGGATCTGCTGGTGGATGCCGGCCTTGATGTGCTGGTAATTGAAGATGACATTGCAAATACTAAAATGCCCATGATATCTCCGGAACATTTTCAAATTTTTGTAAATCATTATAACCGTCAGATTGTTGAAAAAGCCCATGAAAAAGGTATTAAGGTTATCAGACACTCTGACGGCAATCTCTGGCCCATCATGGATACTCTTCTTGAAACAGGCTATGACGGAATCAACCCCCTTGAACCCCAGGCTGGCATGACAATAAAAAAAGTAAAAGAGTATTGCGGCGACAGGATATGTCTCTTTGGCAATATTGACTGCGTAGATCTGCTGCCATCCGGTACCCCTGAACAGGTTGAACAGGCTGTGATCCAGGCAATTGAGGATGGTGCAAAAGGAGGAGGGCTGGTTATATGCTCTTCAAACTCCCTGCATCCAGGAGTTAATCCTGAAAATTGTATTGCAATGTTTGAAGCAGTGCGAAAGCACGGCTGGTATAATAAAGGTATTCAATCATGAAGGAAAGATCTGCCTGGACTGTTTTCTGGCTCCTGTTTCTGCTTTACATGTTTGATTACATGGATCGCATGATAATTGTCTCTCTTTTCCCTTTTTTAAAGCAGGAGATGGGCATGACCGATGCCCAGTGTGGTCTTCTTGTATCAGCTGTTTACTGGTCTATTCTGATTTTTTCTTTTCCTGTTTCCATTCTTGTTGACAGATGGAGCAGAACCAAAAGTATT
>JAOZRI010000120.1 GCA_029940235.1 Desulfobacula sp.
CCTTGTACCACGATGTAATATGCATTATGTTGTTATAAATAACTGTCATGTGGCAGACCTTATTTTTAATCACAATCTTAATATTTTATAGGGGAAGCAATGAATCCTGTAATTAAAGCAATGAATTTTCGTCATGCCTGCAAACAATTTGATCCTAAAAAAAAGATTGAAAAAGTCACCATGGATTTAATCATGACTGCAGCACATCTGTCACCCTCATCCTTTGGGCTTGAGGCATGGAGATTCATGGTCATAAGTGCTGACAATGTAAAAGAGGAACTCAGGCCATTCTGCTGGGGTCAGCCCCAGATTACGCAGGCAAGCCATGTGATAGTCCTTATGTCAAAACCAGGCATTACGATCCCGTCAAGTGAATATGTCACTCAAAGTTTTAAAAGACGGGGTTTATCAGATGAGATCACAAAAGCTTATATTGAAAAATATAAAAACCACATGGAAACTGAAGTGTATCCAAGAATGACTTCCTATGCATGGGCTTCTAAACAATGTTATATAGCACTTGCAAACATTATGACAACGGCTGCGTCAGAAAGGATTGATTCCTGTCCCATTGAGGGTTTTGAAAAGGATGGAGTTGAAAAAATCCTTAATATTGATACAAATCTATATGAGGTGTCTGTAATTGTAGCATTGGGTTATCGAGCCAAAGAGCAGCCTGAACGGCATAGACTCCCCATTGATGATATTGTGGAATATATTGTTTAAATCCAACTGCTTTGGGATGCATATTTAACTCTCAGATATTTTGAATTCTTTACAATACCCGGCTATCTGATAGTGTCTTACTCATTCAACAAGGAGGCCATATATGGTATTAAAAAATCATCCGGACATAAGCTGGTTTAATGAACATTCTGAAAATATCCAGGAGTCCCTGGCCAATAAAAAAATTGAATATTCATATTTAAAAGAGCTGGCTACAGAAGCTGGTGCTGATGATTGTGGTATCGTAGATATTAATTGCCCTGAACTTGTTGATGAAAAACAGGATATATTATCGCTCTATCCAGAAACGAAAAGCCTTTTAAGCGTGGTTATCACTCTTAATCGTGAAAATGTAAGATGTGTCTCCAAAACTGTTTCAGATCTTGAATTCATGACAGGAATGGAAAAGTCAAATAAGGTTTTAAAATTACTTGCCAGAGTGTTAAAGCAAAAAAATATCAATTCGCTACACCCTGCAGCAGGATTTCCCATGGATATGTCAAAATGGCCTGGTAAAATGTGGCCGGTTTCCCATAAAAGTATAGCTATGGCTGCAGGTCTCGGGCATCTTGGACATAACAGGCTTTTGATTCACCCTGTTTTTGGCAATTTTATTGTTCTTGGAGCACTGCTTATTGACAGACAGGTGTCTCAATATGATAAACCCCTTGATTATAATCCATGCATTAAGTGCAAACTTTGTACAGCTGTCTGCCCCACCGGTGCCATTAGTTCTGATGGCAATTTTGCCTTTGTAAACTGCATGACCCATAATTACAGGGACCGCCTTGGTGGATTTTCTGACTGGATCGAAAATGTCATTAAAAGTAAAAACGTAAAACAATACCGCCAGAAGGTCAGTGATTCTGAAACTGCTTCTATGTATCAAAGTTTAAGTTATGGAATATGCAATAAATCATCATATTGTATGGCTGTATGCCCGGCAGGAAAAGATAATATAGGGCAATTTTTGTCTGATAAAAAAACGTATATTAAAAATGTAGTTAAACCTTTGCAGGAGAACAATGAAACCATATATGTCATCCCTGAATCTGATGCACAGATCTATGTTGAAAAAAAATATCCTCATAAAAAACTTAAAATAGTTGGCTCTGGTATTAGACCTGCCACAGCAGTAGGTTTTATTGACTCTCTTGAATTAAGTTTCCAAAAAGGCAGGTCTAAAGGACTTAATGCTACTTATCACTTTACCTTTACTGGTGATGAACAAATCAAGGCAAGTGTGGGTATTAAAAATATGAACCTAAGTGTTGAGTACGGACATATTGGAAAGCCTGATATCTCAATAATTGCAGATACTGCAACATGGCTTTCCTTTCTTGCAAAGGAGAAAAATCTGCTATTGGCATTGATTCAAAGAAGAATAAAAATTAAGGGCTCACCCCTGTTAATGCAGCGTTTTGCAAAGTGTTTTCCCTTGTAATTTTTATATGAAAATTTTTCCAATGCATCAATTGGAAGAACTGTTTTTTTAAAACAGCCTTTTAGGGCGAGGGAGGTAAAATTATGGTTACTCAACGGAAAAAAGTACTTATCATTCAAGGACATCCAGTTAGCAATAGTTTTTGCGATGCACTGGCCAAAGCTTATAAAACTGGTGCTTTAAAAGCAAATGCCAAAGTTAAAGAAATTAAAATCAGAGATATAGAGTTTAATCCCAATCTTTCATCTAAAACATTCAAAAGAGAGTAAAAGAGAAACTTGGTTGACCAATGTCCAGAGACTGGGTGAAAAAATTGCATAAAGAGATTCTTAAGGAAGATAGATCAACCAGTAGGCACAATTATTAAGTTCTTGATCAATTGTAAGAGATACAAAGAAAAAGTCATTGAAAAATATCTATGTTATCTCTATAATCTGTATATTTTCATATAGAGGAGGATAAATTGGCAGATAAGAATGTATTAATTAAGAATATTCCATTTTCAGAAGCTGTAAATATTTTAGAACTTGTAGATTATGAAGAAGGAAGAGTTGTCTCAAGGACACTAGCAAGTAAATCAAATATCAATATTACACTGTTTGCATTTGATAAGAGTGAAGAAATCAGCGCCCATACTTCTCCGGGAGATGCTATTATACAGATCCTTGATGGGGAGGCCTTGATAAATATCGACGGCAAAAAGATTCCTGCAACTACAGGGCAGGTTGTTGTGATGCCGGCAAATGTTCCCCATTCTGTCAGTGCTGTGACTCAGTTTAAGATGATACTGACTGTGGTGAAACAACCTGTCGGGATTCAGGGATTATAGTAATAGAAAGGTGAAGAAAACGGTAAAGTTACCCTCCTGCAACAAGGGGCAGCAATTGAATTTTTGAGTTATCAGGAATTTTGGTTGTTTTAAATTTTGGGCTTGAAATAAGCTTGCCGTTAAGGCGGACGACTGAACAGAACTTTACATCATCAAGAGTCTTCAAAAGCTGTGCAATGGTCAGATTCTTTGTCCATTGCACAACTTTTTCATCAACTTTTATCATTATTTTTACCAACGCCGTAATTAGACAAATTAACAGTTTTTAGCCGGGCGCTAAGTAACCAGGGATGCACGCAGCAATTATTCAACACCACTCTTTTTCAAAACTTCCAGGACTTCAGGGAAATCAATACCAAGGCGTTTTACAGTTGCCACGGTTGGTATTCCATTGTTTGTCCACCCACGGCGTTCATAAACTGCATCTGTAAGCAATTCATACTGCTCTTCTCGTTTTTGTCTTAATGCGGCTGTTTTTGCTTTTGTGTCCATGCCGCTTATATCCAAGCTGTATTTGTCCTTGAGCTGACCATCATAAAGTTCCTGCCTTGATTCATACTCTTCTTCAGTCACAGGGCCCATGGCTCTGTAAGGTATAGTATCGTGTTCCCTTGTTCCATATCCCATTTTAAGATTAAAAACTCTCTGGAAATTATAAACAGCTTCGCTCATTGCTATGAGACCATCGGCATCTGTTTTTTTGCCTGTAACTGCACTGAAAAAATCTGCATACCATCCAACATGTTTAACAACTTTTGCAGGTTCAGCATTGTCTTTATTATCTTCAGGAACAATATCATTCCAGGGAAGCTTGCAAAGACCGCATAGACCAAACCAGGTTCTGAACATGGGAAACCAGTGAAGAGCCTCTGCCTTATCTTCAAAGCTTGGCATGAAATTATGAACCATATCAAGGAATATCAGCCAGGCTTCATCATGCTGAGGACCTTTAAGGGCAAGACCATAGCCGCCCTGCTGTGCTAGAGATTCCTTGGTAATGTATTCAGAAAATTCAAGACCTTTGGATTCCATGCCAATATCCTGCATAAAAGCCATGTCAGCTCCAAAATCTTTTGCAAAAATCTCTTTCATATTTCTGATACCCTTGCCAACAATAACGCCAAAGCCTTTGCCTCTGGCCATTTGATGTATTAGCTCTAAAGTATTAAACCTGTTTCCAAAGCTTAAATCCATTCCATCTGTATGTTCTAAAGTAATCTGATTGTTCTCAAAACACTCCATCACAAAAGCAATAGAAGTTCCCACGGAAATAGTATCCATACCATAGGCATCACAATAAAAATTAATCTCAAGAATGGTTTGGGGGTCAAAGATTCCAAGGCTTGAGCCGCATCCTGCAACAGTTTCATATTCAGGTCCGTCAACAAAAACCTTTTGTCCTCTATAGGGACCGGTAAATGGTGAAAAATCTTTTACACCATGGGCACAGGCTACAGCACAACCTCGCCAGCAGCCGTCAAATCCTTTGTCAAAAATATGCTCATAGGCTTCTTCACCAATAAGAAAGCTTTCCGGATGTGAACCAAACTTGAAGTTGTGAACCGGCAGGCATTCATGATCATTCATTATGGGTATAAGATGGGTGGTTCCCACAAGAGCCATTCGGTTCTGTTTGGGATCAAGCTCATTAATCTCTTTTGCATGGGCTTTGGTGACAAGTTTAAGTGCATCTAAATCAGCAGGATTGTTTGTTTTCATGGAAACAGCGCCGAATCTTGCCACAACGGCTTTAACTTTTTTATCCGCAAAAACAGTTCCAATGCCACCCCGGCCGGCCTGTTTATACCTTACCCTTTTACGGCCGGCATCCCACCATGAAAAATTCAGACAGCCAAAATAAGTATGTTCAGCTCCAGGGCCTGCGCTTACCACAGAAACATTGACAGGTTTTTTTTCGTCAAAATGGTGGGTTAAAACATTGGAAAGCTCATAGGAATCTTGTGGAAGATTGCTGGCTTCAAATATTTGGATTTTGTTTTCAATGCCGTCTATGAAGATAATGCAGTCCTGTTTTGCTTTACCGTCAATCTGAATTACATCAAACCCGGAAAATTTTTTATATGGCCCAAAGTATCCGCCTACATTTGAATCAATGGGGATGCCTGTTAAAGGGGAGATGGAAGTTACAATACTTTTCCCACCGCCTGGATAGCCTGGAGTTCCGCCAAGAGGTCCAGAGGAGATACAGATTGCATTTTCAGGATCATTCCATTTTGTATCCCCAGAGACAGCATTCCACATCATCCACAGATCATATCCTTTCCCACCGATAAATTTATCTTTTATCTTTTCTGTGATTGGATTGATAATGATATCACTTTCATCAAGGTTAATGCGAAGGGAGTGATCTGTATATCCTTTTTTTATCTCAGCCTTTTCATAGGAAATAGCTTTTATCTCTTTTAAATTAATTTGATCCATCTGCTTACTCCTTTAGGAAATCCTTTTTAAAACATTTGTGAATTTAATTTGTAAATTTTACTTTACAGATATTTTTGAAAAACATGGTATCATATTTTTGAATTTAAGTATATAAGCCCGCAGGCAAAAATTTATTTTTAAAATGATAGAAACCTTTATTAAATCAGAGTAAATACGTAAAAAAACTTGACTTTTCATACTATTCATAGTTTACCAGAAAATTGAAAGATATAAAATTATTGAAAAAAGGTAATATAAATGCTTATTCTTGCAAATTTTTTTGAAGCCATAGCCGTTGTTATGGATTATGCACTTACATTTTATATGTGGATCGTTATAGCAGGTGCTGTTTTGTCATGGGTAAGCCCTGATCCCTATAATCCCATTGTAAGATTTATTAATACAGCCACAGAACCTGTGTTCTATCAAATCAGAAAAAGACTTCCGGTAATCTTTGGAGGGTTTGATCTTTCTCCTATTATCGTATTTATGGTTATTATTTTTCTTCAAACTTTTGTTGTGAACACTCTTCACGGGCTGGCTCGTTCAATGGCATAATGTGAACAGAGGTATAAAATAAAAGAGGTATTAATTATGGGTATAACACCACTGGTTGTAAAGCAGAAAGAGTTTACGACAAGGTTCAGAGGATTTGACGTGCAGGAGGTGGATTATTTCCTTGAAGACATTACCACAGAGCTTGATAATCTCAATAATACTATTAAAGACCTTCAGGAGAAGAATCATCGGCTTAATCTGGAAAACCAGGGCTATAGAAAAAGAGAAGGCTCCATGAAGAATGCCATGATCCAGTCCCAGAAAGTTCTGGATCAGATGAAGGAAAATGCAAAAAAATCATCCCAGGTGATCATAGCCAATGCAGAGGTTGAAGCACAAAAAATGCTGCATAGAGCCCAGAAAAGACTTTCTCAGCTTCACAGTGATATTATTGAGCTTAAACGTCAGAGAATTCAACTTGAAATGCAGATCAGTGCTGTAATTGAATCCCATTCAAAGATGCTTGAAATGACAAAAGAAGAGAATAAAACTGCCGATGAAACTGACTCCACCATAAAATTTATTCAGCAGGCATGATTGATTAGTTTTGAGTTACATAAAAGAGAAAATTAAGAATTAAAAACCGGAGAAAAGAAGAGAGTCACTAATTAAAAATTAAAGATTAAGGATAGTAGAAAAATGGCTGAGATTGATGCTTTTTTTAAACTAATGCATGAACAGGGGGCTTCAGATTTACATCTCTCATCTGGGCAGCAGCCCGCATTAAGACTTCATGGTGATATTGAACGTATAAAATATGATACTCTAACCAGTGATAAATTAAGAAGTCTGTTATATGAAATAACCTCCCAGGAAAAAATTAAAGTCTTTGAAGAGACCGGAGATGTGGATTTTGGTTATGAGATTGCCGGGCTTGCCAGATACAGGGCAAATTATTTTATGCAAAAAAATGGTATCTCAGCAGTTTTCC
>JAOZRI010000121.1 GCA_029940235.1 Desulfobacula sp.
ATGAAAATTAAATAAACTTTACAATTCTCATGTCAAATGGTATTATTACTGAATATCAGATGATCTGATTAAATGGTATCATCAGGAGTTGTATATGAAGCATATAGAAATTCGGTTTGGGGACAATCTTGAAAGACATGCAGCAGAAGAGAAATCTTTCGAAGAGATGTTCCAGGCTGTCAATCCCATGTTCTGTTTTTCAAAACGCATCTGGAAGCCCCAAATGGACATCTTTGAAACAAGGACTAACATAATAATCCAGGCAGCCATTTCAGGTGTTAAAAAAGAAGATATTATAATTGAAGTGAGTAATAAAGCTGTAAAAATAACAGGTGTAAGGAAGAGTCACCACCCTGAAAGAACAGCGACATACAGACTTGCTGAAATTCAGTTCGGTCAGTTTGAGCGGGTTTTATACCTGCCAAGTGTGATTGATGTTTCAAAAGTATCAGCCCTGTTTTCAGATGGTTTTCTTGAGCTTTCCCTGGAAAAATTATTAAGAAAAAATATCAAGAGCAGAGACAATGTTGCCATAGATTTTATTTAAGTTATAGATTCCAAAAGGAACCAGTATATAATGGATGATCTCAAACATCCCTTACCCAATAATTCTTTAGACAAGATCCCGGATATCCTTCCCATTCTTCCCATTGTTGATACCAACCTTTTCCCTAAAATGGTGCTGCCCCTGGTCTTGATTCAACACGAAGCAATAGAGTTGATTGATGAAGCCATGGCAGGCAATAGAATGCTCGGGCTGCTTTTATCCAAGAGGTCTGACATTGATTCAAGACATACAGCCGATGATTTACATCGCATAGGTACCATAGCAACTATTTTAAAAATGTCTAAAATGGAGGATGATAAAGCCCAATTGTTAATCCAGGGCATAAATCGTTTCAAGGTTAAAAAATTTTTGCAGAATAAACATTATATGCAGGCACAAATCAATGTCCTGGCAAGTAAAAATAGCGGTCAAGATAAAGAAAACAGGGCTTTGATGGCTAATCTTATTAAACAATATCAAAAAATTATAGATTTATCTCCAGGCCTTCCTGCAGAGATGGGACACATGGTTAAAACATTGCAGGAACCCAATGTCCTTGCAGATATGGTGGCATCCACCATTAATGCTCCTGTAAAAGAGAAACAGAAAGTAATTGAGCTTCTCGATGTCAATAGGCGCTTGAAAAAAGTAACCCGACTTGCCAATGATCAATTGGAGATTCTTGAAATGGGTTCAAAAATTCAGTCCCAGGTAAAAGAGGATATGGATAAGCGCCAGAGAGAATACTATCTTCGTCAACAGCTTAAAGCCATTAGAGAAGAACTTGGTGAAACCGATAAAGAGAGCGTTGAAATAAAAGAGTATCGCATCAAGATTGAAAAAAAAGGTTTGTCAGAAGAGGCAAAAAAAGAAGCTGAACGTGAATTACAGCGTCTTGCAAGGATGCATCCCTCTTCTTCTGAATATGTAGTTGCATCAAGTTATCTTGACTGGCTGACATCCCTGCCATGGAATAAAAGTTCAAAAGACAAGCTTGATATAAAAAAGGCAAGAATAATACTGAATAATGACCATTATGGTCTTGAAAAACCAAAAAAAAGAGTTCTTGAATACCTTGCTGTCAGAAAGTTAAAACATGATTCCAAGGGCCCAATCCTCTGTTTTACAGGTCCTCCCGGGACAGGAAAAACATCCCTTGGCAGATCCATTGCAAGAGCTCTCGGACGAAAATTTGTCAGAATTGCCCTTGGCGGAGTTCGTGATGAAGCAGAGATAAGAGGGCACAGAAGAACCTATGTCGGGGCACTTCCCGGAAGAATTATTCAGAATTTAAGAAAAGCCGGTACAAACAACCCTGTATTTATGCTTGATGAAATTGACAAGGTAAGTTCTTCATATCACGGAGATCCCTCTTCTGCTCTTCTTGAAGTTCTTGATCCAGAGCAGAATTTTTCCTTTTCTGATCACTATCTTGATGTCTCATTTGATCTTTCCGATGTAATATTTTTAACCACGGCAAATGTACTCCACACTATTCCCGCACCCCTGCAAGACAGGATGGAAGTACTTGAATTAAATGGTTATACCGAGATTGAAAAATTAAAAATTGCCACCCGATATCTTATTCCAAGGCAAAGACATGCCAATGGCCTTAAATCAACACAGATAAAGTTCACACCCGGGGCTGTTAAAAAAATTATTTCAGGATATACACGGGAATCTGGTTTGCGAAATCTTGAAAGGCAGATAGGGTCAGTTTGCAGAGGGGTTGCAAGTCAAATTGCCGAGAAAAAAGTGAAAAATTTTGTTGTAACGCAAAAGGATCTACACCCTATTTTAGGCCCTGCCCCAAATATGCCGGATATGGCTTTAAGAATTAACAGCCCCGGAGTTGTTGTGGGCCTTGCCTGGACACCCCATGGAGGGGAGATACTTTTTATCGAAGCCGTTGCAATGAAAGGCCGGCAAGGGCTTACCCTGACAGGGCAGCTTGGTGATGTCATGAAAGAGTCTGCACGTACAGCTTTAAGTTTTATCAGGGCAAATACAAAAAAATTAAATATTGATGACTCATTTTTTGATGACCACGATATCCATATACATGTACCAGAAGGAGCTATTCCAAAAGATGGCCCTTCTGCCGGAGTGGCAATGTTAACCTGTCTTGTCTCTCTTATGACCAGAAGACGTGTGAAAAAACGCCTGGCAATGTCAGGAGAGATCACACTCAGAGGAGAGGTTCTTCCAGTGGGAGGAGTCAAAGAAAAGGTTATTGCAGCACACAGAGCAGGGATTAGAACGATCCTTCTACCTTTATGGAATCAGAAAGATATGGAAGATGTGCCAGGTTATATAAAAGAATCCATTGAATTTCACTTTATAGATAAAATGAACAATATCCTGGAACTGGCTTTTGACTGATAATATTATGGTACCTGTCCAACGCAGAAATTTGAAAAATTGGTATTGTGTAACAGCCTGTCAAATTCAGTATATTCTGATATTGTTAATATTAACCTCTTTTGGGTGTTCAAGTGCCCTTGATTCGCAATATGGCACAAACTATATTCCTCCTGAAATATCATCGCCAAAATATAAAACATCTTCATCGGGCAAAAAAACCGGAACCCAGAAACCCTATAGAATAAAAGGAGTAAAATATACTCCCATTGCAGATGCCGGTGGATTCTCACAAAAAGGGCTTGCTTCATGGTATGGGAAAAAATTTCATGGTAGAAAAACTTCCAATGGTGAAACCTATAATATGTACGCCATGACAGCTGCCCATAAAACTCTGCCCGTTAACACCTGGGTAAGTGTTCACAATCTTGAAAACAACCGGAAAATAGTGGTAAGAATTAATGACAGAGGCCCCTTTGTCCGGGGGAGAATAATTGATCTCTCTTATACAGGGGCAAAACGTATCGGCATAGTCGGTCCTGGAACAGCAAGGGTTAAAATAACTGCTTTAGGGCAAGCCACATCATATTCTAAAAAAACTAAAATACCTGTTTCATTTAAGCCTGTTAATTATTGGAAAGGCAATTTTACAGTTCAGGTGGGAGCATTTAAAGAAAAAACCAATGCTTTAAATTATAAATTCAAATTATCCAAAACCTATAAAAATGCTCATATTGTAATATACAAAGATTATAGAGGGATTTTTTACAGGGTAAGAATCGGCAGGTTTACCAATGTTAAAGATGCTGATAGGTTTACTGAAAAAATTATTAACCAGGGCTTTCACACTGCCTTTGCTGTTGCAGAATAAAAACCACATGCGAGTCTTAAAAGCATAAATGATCACCATCCAGGGAATCTTAGAACGTCTCACCTATCAAAACCCAGATAACCATTATACTATAGCTAAACTTCGTGTCAGGCAAATCAGTGATTGTGTAACCATTGTTGGGTATCTTGCAGGCGTTTTTGAAGGTGAAACTCTTGAGATCTCAGGAGAGTGGGTCAACCATCATAAATATGGGGATCAATTTAAAATTGAAATTTATAATGTTGTTTTACCTGCTACGGTTTCAGGTATAAAAAAATATCTTGGTTCCGGCATGATTAAAGGAGTTGGTAAATCTCTTGCCGATAAAATAGTCAATCATTTTCAGGAGAATACCCTGGAGATAATAGAAAATGAACCTGAAAAATTAAGAGATATTCATGGGATCGGAAAAGCCAAGAAACATCTTATTGAGGAGGCATGGAACAGACATCATGCAGTAAGACGAGTCATGCAGTTTTTACAAAAAAATGGAGCAGGCGTTGTCCATGCTGCTGCAATTCTCCAGACCTATGGCTCCCATGCAATGGATATTTTGCAAAACACCCCCTATCTTATTGCAAGAGATATCCCCAAGATAGGTTTTAAAATTGCAGATATAATTGCCCTGCAGTCGGGTATAAAAAAAGATGATGACAAAAGGCTTGAGGCGTGTTTAATTTATACACTTTTGTCATTTGAGCAGGATGGTCATGTCTATGGGTTAAAAACAGATATTTTTAAGTTTGCTTCAAGAGTATCAGGAATAGAATATGATAAATTTGAGCTGGCATTGGAATCACTGACGGATTCAGATGAGGTTCAGATTGAGTATGTGCCAGGAGAAGAAAAATTAAATGACACAGACTCAGATAATGCAGAAGGGAACCATACAGGGTTGGCTAATAGAGAGCCAAGTGAGATAAGGGTCTATCTCCCACGGCTTTATATGGCAGAGTCAGGTATTGCATCAAGAATAAAAGCTGTTCTATCCATGCCTCTTATTTCCCATGAAATCACAAAAGATAAAATTCTTGAAGAGATATTATCAAAACTTGCAGTTAAATTATCAGATGAGCAGTTAAATGTTGTTACAAAAGTATTGGGCGAAAAAATTGTGGTCATCACAGGAGGCCCTGGAACCGGCAAAACAACCTTGATACGAGCCTTGTGTGAAATATTTAACATGCAGGATAAAAAAACTGTATTAAGCGCACCCACAGGACGGGCGGCAAGACGGCTTTCAGAAGTAACAGGCAATAAAGCTTTTACCTTGCACAAACTTCTTGAGTTTGACCATGAAAATCAAACCTTTGGTAAAAATTTTACCAACCCACTTAACTTAGATATATTTATTGTGGATGAAGCTTCAATGGTGGATACAATGCTTATGTATAAACTCATTGAAGCCATGCCGGCAACAGCCAGCCTGATCCTTGTGGGAGATACATTCCAGCTTCCTTCTGTGGGGCCCGGTAATGTATTATCTGATATTATTGAGTCTGACAGCATAAAAGTTTTTTCGTTGACAAAAATTTTCAGGCAGGCGCAAGAAAGCCCTATTATCACACATGCCCACAAGATTCGAAATGGTAAAATGCCTCAAATTAAAACTCTTGAATCAGATGATTTATCAGAGTTTTATTTTATTGAGAACCAAAGTTCTGAAAAAGTCGTACAAACCATTATTGAGCTTTGTTCAACACGAATCCATAGAGCTTTTCCCCACATCAATGAAATACAGGTTTTGACTCCCATGCATAGAGGAGAAGCAGGAACAATAAATTTAAACCAGCAGCTTCAAAAAACATTAAATAAATCTAAAAACGGTATAAAAACAAGGGACTTTATATTTAAACCCAATGATAAGGTTATGCATCTTAAAAATAATTATGAAAAAGATGTATTTAACGGAGATATAGGTATTATCCATGAAATCATCAAATCTGAAGATAGAGTCATGGTGGATTATGATGGTCGTATCGTAGAATACGATATCCTGGAGCTTGACGAACTCAGTCTTGCCTATGCCATATCTGTCCATAAATCCCAGGGCAGCGAGTATTCAGCAGTCATTATTGCCCTGACAACTGCTCACTTTCCTCTGCTGCAGAGAAATCTTTTATATACTGCCATGACCCGGGGAAAAAATCTTGTTATTATCGTTGGTTCTTCAAAAGCCCTTGAAACAGCATTTAATAATAATAAAACAGCCCTGCGCCTTTCAGGTCTTAAAGAAAAACTGATTAAACCTTAAATTTTGCCACCAGGCTGTTTGCATCCTCTGACATACCTGCAAGATCATTTGATTTGCTGCTGATCTCTTCTGTACTGTGGCTCATGTCCAGGAATATCTGTCTTGTCTTACCTTACCCGCCATATTTATCATCAAAGGTATTCCAGAAAGATCTGTCCTTGTTTCTCCAGCCTTTTCCAAAGGATTTATCAAAGAATGGTTTTAAGGTGGAGAACCATGAACCATAGCCCTGTTTGCCAGCTATCCTTGCCTTTATAACATCGGCAATATGGTCAGTCAGATTTGCAAGCTCATCTTTTGGAATATATGAATCCGCACCTTTTTGAATTGATTCTTTCAGGTTTTCAGGAGTGAGTGCATGGGCTGTGAGCATAAGTGCCGGGATATCTTTTTTACGGGCAAGGGCAAGAACATCATAGCCGCTGACACCCATAATATCAAGAATAGCTACATCATATTGGTTGTGTTCAAGAAGTTTTTTTGCCTCTTCAAAACTTGAAGCAGTATCAAGGGAGCACATATCTAACAGCTCTTCAACGGTTTCCAAGATATCTGGTTCATCGTCCACAACAAGAATTTTACGATCATTTAAAAGATCTTGGGTTTTAATGGTATCTGGATCAAATTTAATGGTCGTTACAGGGCAGGGTGCCTTAAGAATTACATATCGGGAAGTGGAACCAAGGATTGCTTTTTGAGCCCTTGATTTTTTCTTTATTCCAAGAAAAATCTGGTCAATTTCATTTTCCTTTGCAAATTGTACAAGGTCTTCAGCAGGAGAAAGCCCTCTGACACTCTGCTGGGCATCACATTCAAGACCGGCTTTTGCCATCAACTGTCTTGCAAAATCAAGATCCTGTTCTGCCTTTAAAATATCAGACTGTTTTTCAGATGC
>JAOZRI010000122.1 GCA_029940235.1 Desulfobacula sp.
TTGAAATTATCAATATGCACAAATGGTATGGTGATTTCCATGTTTTAAACAATATAAATCTCAATGTTAAAAAAAGTGAACGGATTGTTGTATGCGGCCCGTCAGGTTCCGGAAAATCAACACTTATAAGATGTGTCAACAGGCTTGAAGAGCATCAAAAAGGTAAAATCATTGTTGATGGTATTGAGCTTACCAAGGATCTTAAAAATATTGAAAAAGTAAGATCTGAAGTAGGTATGGTTTTTCAGCATTTTAACCTGTTTCCACATCTTACAATTGTTGAAAATCTGACAATTGGACCTATCTGGGTAAGGAAAACGCCTAAAAAAGAAGCTGAAGAGATAGCAATGCATTATCTTGAAAAAGTTCAGATTGCAGAGCAGGCAGCAAAATTTCCAGGTCAGTTATCAGGTGGTCAGCAACAGAGAGTAGCAATTGCAAGAAGCCTTTGCATGAAACCCAATATTATGCTTTTTGATGAAGCCACATCAGCCCTTGATCCGGAAATGGTAAAAGAGGTTCTTGATGTTATGATAAGTCTTGCACAAGATGGAATGACCATGATTGTTGTAACCCATGAGATGGGTTTTGCAAAAAGTGTTGCCCATAGGGTTCTTTTTATGGATGAGGGAGCTATTGTTGAAGAGAATGAACCAAATGAATTTTTTGATAATCCCCAGAATGAGAGAACCAAACTGTTTTTAAGCCAGATCCTGCATTAAATTGTACCCCTGTTTTGTATGGTTAAATAACAAGTAGTTTGATTAAATATCATCACATCTATCTTTAAAATTCAATATTTGCAAATTTAATAAGACCTTTTAATAATGTGTTCTGCAATTTTGACACAGTATGTATATGATCTTGACATTTTTTGTTAAAACCATAAGTGGTGACAGGCTCAGAAATGCAGATTATTCAGTACAGTTTATGTTTTATTGGTGGTTTTAAATTTTTGGAACATTTTTTGCATTATTTTGTTTATATTTTGGTTTAATATTAAATAAAAGATATTTATAGATGAAAATCGTAAAGGGAGATTTGATTCAGTTGGCACTTGCCGGACATTTTGATGTTATCATCCATGGCTGTAACTGTTTTTGTACAATGGGAGCTGGAATTGCAAAACTTATAACGAGCTTTTTCCCGGAGGCTTTGCAGGCAGATATGAAAACAGGCATGGCAGATAAAAACAAACTTGGCACATATTCCATGGCAAGAATTGAAAAAAGTGGCAAAAATTTCATGGTAATTAATGCATATACTCAATATGATTTTGCTGGGCATGGTGTACTTGTTGATTATAAAGCTGTGAAAACTGTTTTTTCTTCCATAAAAAATGATTTTGCCGATAAAAGAGTTGGATATCCAAAAATTGGTGCCGGCCTTGCAAAAGGTGACTGGAATATAATATCAAAAATTATTGATAAAGAGTTAAAGGGTGAAGATCACACCCTTGTGGAATATGGTTAAATTTTAACAATGTTAAAAGGGCAATTCAATGATTAAAGCAGGAATCGCAGGTGCCACAGGATATGCTGGTATTGAACTTGTAAAGCTAATATCCAACCACCCTGAACTTAGATTAAGTGTTGTTACTTCAAATAGCTATAGAGGAAAATTTTTAACAGATGTTTTTCCATCCATGCGTGGATTTGAAAATTCTGTCTGTGAAGACCTGAATATTAAAGTACTCTCAAAAAAAATTGATGTTATGTTCCTTGCCCTGCCTCATAAAATTTCCATGCAATATGTTCCTCAATTGCTTGACCATAACATTAAGGTAATTGATCTCTCTGCGGACTTTCGATTTTCCGATCCTGAAATCTATGAAGCAATTTATCAAAAACACACATCAAAACGTCTCTTAAAAGAGAGTGTATACGGGCTTTGTGAAATATATGAAGAGAAGATCAAAAAGACCAGTTTAATTGGCAACCCAGGCTGCTACCCCACAAGTATCCTGCTGCCTTTGATTCCCCTTTTAAAGGAAAAGTTAATCAGTTCAGATAGTATAATTTGTGATTCTAAATCTGGAGTAAGCGGGGCAGGGCGGGCTTTATCTCTTGCCACTCATTATTGTGAAGCCAATGAGTCGTTTACTCCCTATAAAGTTGGAAACCATAGACATACTCCCGAGATTAATGAAAAATTAACCATACACTCAAAACAGAAAACTAATATTGTGTTTGTTCCACATCTGCTGCCGCTCACAAGGGGAATGCTGTCAACCATCTATGTTAAATCAGTAAATAATACAAATGAGGAGCAAATCAGAGAGGTATATGACTCTTATTATGGGGATAAGCCTTTTGTAAAGATACTAAAAAGGGGTATGTTTCCTGCAATTTCCCAGGTTAAAGGAACAAATTACTGTGATATCGGCATTCATTTTAATGCTGATACAGGGCAGGTAATTATTGCATCTGCCATTGATAATCTTGTTAAAGGTGCTGCAGGACAGGCAGTTCAAAATATGAATTTAATCTTTGGCTTCCCAGAGGAAACCGGTTTGAATTTTGTTCAAACCCCTTTGTAGTAAAGATTGTACTTGACATGTCGATAATTTATAATTAAATAAGAGTGATACTAAGAAGATTATGATGAAAAAAAGAATAAAAATATGGTTTCATGCAGGCTCCACTTCCGATATCAGGGAGATTACCATTCATAAAGCTGTACTGGGGATGGCGGGTCTCCTCCTTATTACTGTAATTGCAGGAGCTTCCTATATTGGGTATGACTATTACCGCCTAAAAAATATTTCATTTAATAATATAGCTTTAAATGAAATCGTAAATAAACAAAATATTGAAATTAAAAGCCAGAGAAGTCAGGTCCAGAACTTTGCAGGCAAAATTGAAATTTTGAAAAACAGAGTAAGCAAACTTTCAAAATTTGAGGATAAAGTAAGACTTATAGCAGATATCAAGCAGACAAGCGGATCAAGCGGTCTGATTGGTATCGGCGGCATTCCACAAGATGAACTTGATCTTGATATTCCCCTTGAAGAAAAACATAATACCCTTATACGTGAAATGCATGAACAGGTTGCCCAGATTGACAATGCAGCTAAAATACAGGCCCTTGATTTTACAAGCCTGATTGAAAAACTTGAGCAAAAAAGGAACCTTCTTGCATCAACACCTTCCATAAGGCCTGTTGATGGATGGATTACCTCCAAGTTTGGATATCGGACATCTCCTTTTACCGGGCGAAAGGAATTCCATGCCGGGTTGGATATCGCCAATAAAACAGGAACCAAACTGATTGCAACTGCAAACGGCAGGATTTCCTATGCTGCCAGAAAAATGTACATAGGTAATATGATTATAATTGATCATGGATTTGGTCGTGTTACCAAATATGGACATTTGGAAAAAATTCTTGTCAAACGGGGCCAAAAAGTTAAAAGGGGGGATGTCATCGGTCTTATCGGTAATACAGGAAGAAGTACAGGCCCCCATGTACATTACGAAGTCCGTATTAATGGTACCCCTGTTAATCCATTAAAATATATACTGAATTAATCTTTGGATTAACATCTGCCCATTTACTTCGCTGCTGTAAAATTTTATCTGATTATATCACTGGCCTCAAATTTTTATTGAGCATGCAGGTTTTAAAATTGTATACATTTGTGTTTTTTATTTAAATTTTGCGCTTTATCTTGGCAGATCTCCCCTTAATTATGTGTTATTTTATCATTTTTCTAAAAGAATAAAAAATTTTGTTTAATTTTTAAAATTAATGCCTATATTATTTGGGCGTTATAAGATTTGTACTTTAAGAAAGCTATTGTGCTTTTTTGAATTTCTTATTTTTTATGGTATGCTGTGGTAATTTAAAACTAAACAACAGGTTGACTATACATGGGATTTAATATTTTAGAGAAGATCTTTGGATCAAATAATGACAGAATTTTAAAAAAGCTTAATCCAATTGTTGATCAGATTAATGAGCTTGAACCCCAAATGCAGGAGTTGTCAGATGAGCAGATTCCTCAAAAAACCTTAGAATTCAAAGAGAGGGTTCAAAAAGGTGAAACCCTTGATGATATTTTACCATCTGCCTTTGCCCTTGTAAGGGAAGCCTCTGTAAGAACTCTTGGGCTACGTCATTTTGATGTCCAGCTCATAGGAGGACTTGCCCTGCATAACGGAAGTATTGCTGAAATGAAGACAGGAGAGGGTAAAACTTTGATGTCAACTCTTCCAGCTTTTTTAAATGCCTTGTCAGGCAAAGGTGTTCACATTGTTACTGTAAATGATTATCTTGCAGAACGAGATGCCAAATGGATGGCGCAGATTTATAATTTTTTAGGGTTAAGTGTAGGAGCCATTCTCCATGATATGGATGATAAGGCAAGGCAGGAAGCCTATGCCTGTGACATAACATATGGAACAAATAACGAATTTGGGTTTGATTATCTAAGGGATAATATGAAGTTTGATCAAGAATCCCTTGCCCAGAAAAACTTGAATTTTGCAATTGTGGATGAAGTTGACTCCATTCTCATTGATGAAGCAAGAACTCCTTTGATTATTTCAGGTCCAGGTGAAAAATCCACCCATTTTTACACCCAGGTGAATACACTTATACCAGCCTTTAAAAAAGATATTGATTATACAATTGATGAAGAGGCAAAAAGTGTCTCTTTAACTGAAGATGGAATTGCCAAAGGTGAAGAGCTTCTCAGTGTTGATAATTTATATGATCCCGTAAATATTGAAATACTCCATCATCTAAATCAGGGATTAAAGGCACATACACTTTTTAAAAAAGATACAGATTATATTGTAAAAAACAATCAGGTTGTTATTGTTGATGAGTTTACCGGGCGTTTGATGACAGGAAGGCGCTACAGTGAAGGCCTTCACCAGGCGCTTGAAGCCAAAGAAAACGTTAAAATTGAAAATGAGAACCAGACATTGGCTTCCATCACATTTCAGAATTTTTTCAGAATGTATGACAAATTGTCCGGCATGACAGGTACTGCTGAAACAGAAGCCCCGGAGTTTAAAAAAATATATGATCTTGATGTCCTTGTAATTCCAACCCACAGGGATATGATCAGAGAAGATTTCCCAGATCTGATTTATAAAACAAAAAAAGAAAAATATGAAGCAGCCATAAAAGAGATCATCAGGCTTTCTAAAAAGGGTCAGCCTGTTCTTGTGGGAACTATCTCCATTGATGTTTCAGAAGATATGAGCAAAAAACTCAAGAAAAGGGGCATTAAACATAATGTTTTAAATGCCAAGCATCACAAAGCAGAAGCAGAAATTGTTGCCAATGCAGGGCAAAAAGGAGCTGTTACCATTTCTACCAATATGGCAGGGCGTGGTACTGATATCGTTTTAGGAGAGGGAGTCAAAGAACTTGGAGGGCTTCATATCCTGGGAACTTCACGCCATGAATCAAGACGGATTGATAATCAGCTTCGAGGTCGATCCGGCAGGCAGGGAGATGAGGGAACTTCACGGTTTTATCTCTCTTTGGAAGATGATCTTTTAAGAATCTTCGGTGGAGACAGAATCCATGCAGTAATGGATAAACTCGGCATTGAAGATGGTGAGCATATTGAACACTCTTTTATCAGTAGAGCTATAGAAAATGCCCAGGCCAAGGTTGAGGGTCACAACTTTGAAATAAGAAAACACCTGCTTGAATATGATGATGTCATGAATCAGCAAAGAGAAGTTATTTATGAGCAGAGGCGAAAAGCATTGCTTGAAAGCAATTTGCAACCTGTTGTAATGGAAATGGTTGAAGATATAGTCTATGATGTTGTTGATGAATTTGCCATTGAAAAATCTCCTGTCAAACAGTGGGATCTGCAAGGCCTTGAGACAAGGGTTAAAAAGATATTCAACTATGCTCCTGATTTTAAAACTGCTGTTGCTGAAAATTACACTCCCCAGCAGTTATCTGAAACTCTTTTTGACAAATTAAAAGATATTTATCAGCAAAAAGAGGAGTCCATCGGATCTGAGATCACAAGACAGATTGAGAAACATATCATCCTTCAAACGGTGGATACACGCTGGAAAGAACATCTTTTGTCCATGGATCATTTAAAAGAGGGTATCGGTCTCAGGGGGTATGCCCAGCAGGATCCTTTAAGAATTTACAGGAAAGAAGGCTTTGAGATGTTCCAGGACTTGATGGAGCGGGTAAAAGAAGAAGTGGTGGAGATCTTATTTAAAATCCAGGTGTCAGCTCCTTCCCAGGTTGATGAGATGAAAAAACAGGAGCAGGAGAGCCTTACTTTTTCACATTCAGATGGATCAAGCATAAAAAAACCTGTAAAAAGATCTTCAAAAAAGGTTAAAAGAAATGATCCATGCCCGTGTGGCAGCGGTAAAAAATATAAAAAATGCTGCATGGCCTGAATGATTTAAAAAGAGTGATTTTAAGGAAATGACATCTTCTGATACCAAAATAAAGCAAAAGGATTCATCTAAAGCAAAAGATGATATTCCACCCATGTATAAAGTCATTTTACATAATGACGATTACACTTCTATGGAATTTGTGGTTACAATCATGATGAATGTTTTTGGGAAATCACTTGAAAAAGCTAATCAAATGATGCTTAATATACATAATAGAGGAAAACAGATATGCGGTATATATCCAAGGCAGATTGCAGAAACAAAGGTGGAAACCGTGCATAATCTTGCAGCAAATAAGGGATTCCCTCTAAAAAGTACAATGGAGAAGGAGTGA
The DNA here is from genome assembly GCA_029940235.1 of Desulfobacula sp. Lineage (GTDB taxonomy): Bacteria > Desulfobacterota > Desulfobacteria > Desulfobacterales > Desulfobacteraceae > Desulfobacula. The sequence goes on from JAOZRI010000122.1 coordinate 6,733, forward strand.
CAATGATCAGTAAAGAACTCAGTACAACTCTCGGGTTTGCAGTACGGGAAGCAAAAAAGCGAAGACATGAATATGTATGTGTCGAACATGTTCTTTATGCCATCCTTAACCATGAAACAGGTGCCAAAACAATTGCAGAATGTGGTGGAAGCCCTGAACAGATAAAAGATGA
>JAOZRI010000123.1 GCA_029940235.1 Desulfobacula sp.
AAAAATTCATTGACTTTACACACAATGCGTAATATTTTATACACAAATATAATTATCACATATTGTGTAATACTGGAGTCAAAATGAATAATCCATTTAATTACAGTAATTTTGTAACTGGTCGTTGCTTTTGCAATAGAAAAACAGAGCAGGAAGATCTTATGGAATTTATCAGATCCTCCCAAAATGTTTTATTATATTCCCACAGGCGAACCGGGAAAAGTTCTTTGATTAAACAGGTGTTTCTCAATATCAAACAAAACTCACCGGAAATTGGAACACTTTATATTGATCTTTACGGCACAACATCTGAAAAAGAATTCATAACCCGAATTTTTCAGCAATTGAGTGTGCTGGAGACAAACACAGATAAGCTTTTAAAACTGTTAAAAAACAGCATTGAAAAGTTTTCTTTTCAAATCAGTGTTGAGCCGGGTACAAATTTACCAGCTATTACACCTCTATTCAGATCAGCAGATGAAAATCTTGTTCTAAAAAATCTTATGGGACTGCTTAAAAAGTTTTCAAAGAAAAGAAAAATAGTCATAGCCCTTGATGAATTCCAGGAAGTTGCCAAATATGCCAATGCAGATTTATTTGAAAAAAATTTAAGATCCTATATCCAGCAGCACTCAAATATCTGTTATATTTTTTCAGGAAGTCAGCAGCATTTGCTGACAGCCATGTTTCAGTCTCAAAGTAGAGCATTTTATCAGCAGGCTGCAAGTTATCCGCTTCAACAGATTAAGACAGCACACTATATTCCATGGATGGGAAAAATGTTCGATAAAGGGAATCTATCCATCAACAACAGGGATTTGCAGGCAATTGTTGAACACTTTGAAAATCATCCCATGTATATTCAATTGTTTTGTTTCTTTTTGTGGCAGGAGCTGCAGCGCAATTCCTGGAACGATCAAACCATTAATTTGATTGAACGAGCAATGATTGACCAGAAACATCTTGAGTATCAAACCCTGTGGGATAATTTATCCATCAACCAGAAGAAAACCCTGAAACTGATATTAATCAATGAAGGCCAAAACCTTTTTGCTGCTGAGGCATTAATCGCTGTAAATATAAAAACAGCATCCATTGTCACGCGGTGTTTGAAAACTCTGTCTGAAAAAGAGATATTAGTGAAAAATGGAAAATATATAATTCAAGATCTCTTTTTAAAAAAGTGGCTTGCCCTGAATGCGCAACTTTGATCATTTATTAGTGGAAAAAGATTCTATCTTGTGATAGAGGAGACTATATGGATATTAAATGTTGGGGCTCAAGGGGGTCTATACCAGTATCAGGTGATGAATATCTCAAGTATGGAGGAGACACCACCTGTATTGAAATAACTGCAAAAACAGGGGAAACCATTATTGTTGATGCAGGAACAGGCTTAAGACGTCTTGGCAAAAGCCTTATTGAAAGAGATATCACCCGATATTATTTTTTGTTTACCCATGCCCACTGGGATCATATCCTGGGAATTGCTTTTTTCAGACCCTTTCTATATAAAAAAGTTCACGCATCTATTCAGGATAGAACATTTGCAGGTATCAATACCAGAAACGTCTTAAATGAAGTTATGAAACAGCCATTTTTCCCAATCAGTTTAAAGGATCTCAAGGCAGATCTTAAATTTGACAAGACCTTAAACAATAAATTTAATATCGGTTCCATCACTGTTGAAAGTATTCCTGTAAGCCATTTTGGCGGCTGCCTGGGGTATAAATTTATTGAAGATGGTAAATCTTTTGTTTTTATAACAGATAATGAACTTGGGTTTGATCATCCTGAAAGCAAGGGGATGAAAGCCCATCTGCAGTTTACACAAAATGCAGATCTTTTATTCCATGATGGGGAATACACAAAAGATGAATATAAAAGGAAAATTACCTGGGGACACTCTTCTATCCCGGAAGTTCTGGATTTTGCTCAAAAGGCTAAAGTAGGCAGATTGGGTTTGTTCCATCTGAATCAGGACAGAACAGATACCCAGGTGGACAAGATTGTTGATGAGTGTAAAATTGAGCTGAAAAAGAGTAATTCCAATATTGACTGTTTTGCTGTTGCCGCTAATTTTGAAATCACTTTATAATGGTTTAATTGATGAAAAAACAGACTAACCTTGGCTGGAAGCAATCTGTTCAATCATTTTTTCATCCACGGGTTGTAACAATGCTTTTTTTGGGGTTCTCAGCCGGTATACCCATATTATTGATCTTTTCATCCCTTTCGCTGTGGCTCAGGGAGGCAGGAGTTGAGCGTTCCACTGTTACCTTTTTCTCCTGGGCAGCTCTTGGATATTCATTTAAATTTGTCTGGGCTCCCCTGGTTGACAGGATGCCAATTCCCTATTTGACAAGAATTTTTGGCCGAAGGCGAAGCTGGATTCTGGCCTCACAGGCAGGTGTTATAATTGCAATCTTATGGATGGCATGCACTGATCCTGCATCGGGCAGCCATCAGCTGACAATCATGGCAATTGCAGCAGTAATGCTCGGGTTTTCTTCGGCAACACAGGATATTGTCATTGATGCCTACAGGATAGAGTCTGCAGGAACTGATCTCCAGGGATTGATGGCATCTTCATATATTGCCGGTTACAGAATTGCCATGCTTGTTGCAGGAGCCGGTGCTCTTTTTCTGGCTGAATACTTTGGCTCTTCAAAGGGAAATTACAGCTTTAGTGCGTGGCAGAACTCCTACTATATCATGGCGGCATTCATGCTCGTTGGTGTTGCCACTGTCATAATGATTCCTGAACCTGAAATAAAATTAAGTGAAGAAAAAAAATACCCGCCAAAGGATTACCTTGGGTTCTTATTACTGTTTTTCCTTGCTGCCGGTGGATTTATAACAACATTTTATTTTAGTGCAGATGTTGCTGCCAGCTTAAAGAAAACCCTTGGAGCCTTGCTTGGCAATCGGTATCTGTCTGGATTTATAATTGAACTTGGCAGGCTTGCTACTGGCGTTGGTGTTGCAGCAATTATAGCAAAAATTATCATGTCAGCCGGATTTGTGAACAAAACAATGGTTGTTGACAGCTATATTGGCCCGGTTGCCGACTTTTTTAAACGCTATGGGGTTTTGGCTGCCTGGCTTCTGCTTGCATTAATTGGTTTATATAGGATTTCCGATATAGTTTTGGGTGTGATTTCAAATGTATTTTACCAGGATCTTGGATTTACAAAAACAGAGATAGCAAGTGTTGTGAAAACTTTTGGCTTGTTCATGACCATTGCCGGAGGTTTTCTCGGGGGGATTCTCTCGATGAGATATGGGGTGATGAAGATTTTGTTTGCAGGAGCCATACTCTCTTCTCTGACAAATCTGCTCTTCATGGCCATGACTGGATCACAGCCTGATATAACCATATTATACCTTGTTATTTCAGCTGATAACCTGGCAGCAGGACTTGCAAGTGCTGCTTTTGTAGCTTTTTTATCAAGTCTTACCAGCATAAGATTTACAGCCATTCAATATGCGATTTTCAGCTCTTTGATGACCCTGATTCCCAAAGGTTTTGGAGGTTATTCAGGCACTATAGTTGATAATCTTGGATATTCAACGTTTTTTTTAATTACTGCGTTAATGGGCCTTCCTGTACTGGTTCTTATATGGCTCTGCTGGAAATATCTTGATCAATAGTATTTAGACTAAAGCTCACCCAGACACAAAACTTTTGCCAGCCACTAAATAATATAAAATTCTAAAGCGGGGGAAACCCGCAAGTTGTCAGTTGTCAGTATACTGATAACTGAACACTGATAACTTTTTCTTGTTTATTGGATAGAAACTAAGGAGTAAGCGCCCAATTCAAATTATTTGTTTATGGATATGTAAAGAAAAACTCTTTACCTGTCACTATTTTTATATTAAGACTATAAAATAAAAAAATGTGATCCACATTAAAGGTCTTAGGGAGATGAAATGGCTGTAATTGTAAAGTATATTGTTGTGAGGAATGGAGAAGAAAAGATGACATTTGCGACAAAAAAAGAAGCAGACGCCTATGATAAGATGCTTGATATTGCCGACAATTTGTTTGACTTTCTGGAAAAATCAAAGATTAAACCCAAAATTAAAATAGATGAAACTCAACTTGAAGAAATTTCTCTATTGCTTGCAGAGAACAGAATGGAGCTCATCCATGTTTTAAGGGGATTAAAGCCCCCTAAAAAACCTATGGCAAAGCCATCGACAAAGCCTGCTGTAAAACCAGGTGTAAAAAAAGGTTTGCCTAAAAAAGCTAAAACCAAAAAATAATTTATGTGAAAGAATTGATTTGCCTGTGTCTTTTTCATGCTTTGCTGTGGGCGATCTGTTGCAGTCATTTATTGCAAACAAAAAGAGCACTATGTGGCTTTTGCCTAATTGGAAAAAAATGATTGGCGGAGAATATTAAAATTATGGAAAAAACATCAAAAATAAAGAAACCCCTATCTTTTCTTTTAAGATTATTAAGGGTTGTTGTTGTTATCATTATTGCCATTGCCCTTGCAAAATTTCTTATATCCTTGAAAAAAGAGCCTGAGAAAAAAGAGGTCATCAAGACTCCTCCAGGTGTTAAAGTGATAATAGCACAACCAGTTTCTAAGGTTATGGCTGTGGATGCATATGGTACTGTAAAACCTGGAAAACTTGTAAAAATAGCTGCTGAAGTATCAGGCAGAATTGATTATATGCACCCCTCTTTTATTGAAGGTGGCGAAATTAAAAAGGGCCAGGTTTTAATTAAAATTGACCAGAGAACTTATAAATTAAACAGGCAGGCAGGAGATGTCAGGATCAAGCAGGCTCAAATAGATATTAAAAAATTAAAACAGGATATTGAAAACCTTAAAAATGATATCAAACTTGCCAGTGCCAATTTAAAACTTGTTGAAACTGAATTTAAAAGAGTAAAGGCATTGAATGAAAATCAATTTGCCTCGAAAAACAGCCTTGACAGGGCGGAACAGCAATTTTTGCAAGCAAAGATTCAGTTTCAGAACCTGAACAATCAACTCTCTTTGACCGATACTCTGATGGAGCAGAAAAACTCTGCCCTTGCCATGGCGCGAGTTGATTTTCAAAAAGCTGATCTTGCTCTTGAAAAGACCATGATTACATCAGATTTTCATGGCTTTGTATTAAATAAATTTGCTGAAGCAGGGGAATACATCAATCCGGGACAGGTCATAGGCTCAATGTATCAAAAGGATAATCTTGATGTGGATGTAAGAATTCCCCTGGAAAGATTAAGATGGATTGAATCTTTTTTTGAAAATGGAGAAACCCCGAACGCCAAGGTAACAATGGCAAATCTTGATAAAATAAAACCTTTTGTATGGGATGCAAAAGTGGCACGTATAAAAGCCAATATTGATGAAACAACAAGAACTCTGCCAATGACCCTTGAGATACTTAAAACTGAGTTAAACATTAAAAATATTTTTCAATTAAAACCAGGAACATTTGTTAAATGCAGTATTACAGGGCAAACCTACGAAAATATTTTTGTGCTGCCAAGGTATTTGTTAAAACGTGATGATATTCTTTATACTATAGATGCAGGTCATTTAAAGATGAAAAAAGTAGGTGTTTTAAGAAAATTTGAGGATGAAGTCTATATTAATCAAGGACTTGTTTCAGGGGATAAAATTATAATTTCGCCGCTTCCAGGTGCCATTGACGGCATGGAGCTTACGATCAAGCTGCAAAAAAATTAAAACCGGTAAAAACTTAAAACCGGCAGAAATTTAAAACCAGAAGAAGATTTGACCCAGAAGAAGATTTAAAAATGACGAGACATAAAATATGAAAGCAATTGGAAAATGGTCTGTTGAACACAGAGTCTCTGTGAATCTGATCATGGTGTTTCTCATTGTGGCAGGGCTTTATACTGTTTTAAACATGAAACGCGAAATGTTTCCGCAGTTTTCCCTTGATATGATTGATATTGGCATCAAATACCCTGGTGCATCGCCCGAAGAGGTTGAAGAGGGTGTCTGTATCAAGGTTGAAGAACAGCTTAAAAGCCTTGAGGATGTTAAAACAATATACTCCGCTGCTATTGAAGGCTATGGATCAATCACTCTTGAATTAGAATCAGGTGCAGATATAGATGAAAAATTAGATGAGATAAAAACACAGATTGATCTTATTGATTCATTTCCCGAGCAGGCAGAAGACCCTGTTGTTATTGAAATTAAAAATTCATATCCTGCAATATACCTTGCAGTATATGGTGATGCAACAGAAAGGGTTTTGCGCGACACTGCTGAAAAAATGCGGGACGATCTTCTTGAATCCGATGCTATTTCCCTTGCAAACCTTGTTGGTGTCAGAGAATATGAAATTTCCATTGAAGTGTCAGAAGAGAGTTTAAGAAGGTTTAATCTCTCCTTTGATCAGGTTGCAGCAGCAGTAAAGACAGGAAGCCTTGACCTGCCCGGCGGGAAAATCAAAACCAAAGGCGGGGAATTTCTTGTCCGCGCCAAGGGTAAACTTTATACCGGCGAAGAGTTTGAACAGATTCCCGTTGTGACAAAACCCGATGGAACAACCATCAGACTTGCAGATATAGCTATAGTTAAAGATGATTTTGAGGATAAAGATATAAAGGCAAGGTTTAATGGAAAACCCGCAGTTCTTGTTGTTGTCAAAAGAACAGACAGCCAGGATAATATTGCCATATCAAAGGCAGTCAAGGAGTATATCAACCAGCATAAAGAGAGTATTCCCCCCGGTCTTACCCTTGGATACTGGTATGATATGGCAGAGATGGTTCAGGGCAGGATTGATCTTTTATTGAAAAATGGTGTCCAGGGGATAATATTAGTATTTATTGTTCTGGCACTTTTTCTTGATTTCGGATTGGCTTTCTGGGTTGCAG
>JAOZRI010000124.1 GCA_029940235.1 Desulfobacula sp.
TTTTATTGGAGATAGAGTAGAATGAAAAAAACTGGTTTTTAGAAGATATAAGAACTGCACGGTACCCATTCCTATGTGGTGTGGACTAATTAATAGGGCTCAGTCCTGACGAAATTTGGGAGCCACTACATCTGGTGATCAGCAACAGTTATAATACCCAAACGTCGGGGAAAAATATTTGCTGTTGATCACAAGTGTTAAACTCTTTGATTTTTTAAAATGCTTGCAAACTTTTGTCTAGAGCTTCGACCGGGGGACATGATTTGATAGCAAAAAACCTTCCTGCAGGAAATGACCAGGATACAAAATGATAGCAAAATGTTTTAAAAGTGGGGGGGGCTGCACAGCGCTGGTCTGCTTACTTAAAATAATGATAGCAAATTTATTTTGAGTTTCGGGACTGCGTAAGCAGACAGGGTTGACAATAGGCACACAAAGTATTACATTATGAACATGAAAAGCATTGCATGGAACGATGAAAAAAATAGAGAATTACAGGCAGAAAGAGGGGTTTGTTTTGAGGATGTTGTTACCTGTTTAATTAATAACAAGGTGCTTGATGTAATAAATCATCCAAATAAAAAACAATACCCGAATCAACGGATTTTTATCCTTATGATAAATGATTATGTCCACATGGTTCCATTTATTGAGAATGAAAAAATCATTTTTTTAAAAACAATCATTCCAAGTCGAAAAATGACTAAAAAATATTTAGCCGGGGGTAAATAAAATGAATATCTCAAAAGACGAAAAAGAACTTTTAAGGTCTGTTGAAGACGGTGAATGGGAAAGTGTACCCGATCTTCAAACCGAGTTGAAACGATATCAAGCAATAGCAAAAAATAGCCTTAAAAAAGACCAAAGAATAAATATTCGGTTGGCCTCAAAGGATTTGATGGGTCTTCAAACAAAAGCAATGCAAGAGGGTTTACCCTATCAGACTTTGATTTCAAGTGTTTTGCATAAGTATGTGACCGGCCAGTTAAAACCGGCCACAGAATAAATTTTTAACTGATTGGATTAAAATATAAAATAAGATTTGTAAAAGCCTGTCTTTAAAAGGAGATAAGCTTTGCTGAGTATCCGCACAGCGCTGGTCTGATCTCTTAAAATAATGATAGCAATTTTATAATTTCTTTGCCGGCATACTTTATCTCCTTTTATTCCATTGAAACTTCTTCTTTAAGCATGCAGCAGGCAATTTTATGTTCAGGTGTTCCATCTTTGCTGTAAGAAAGATTTTCCGGCTGGATCATTTTATTCATGACACACCCTTCAGGGATGGTCAGGTTAAACAGATCTTTTTCATTGATTTTAGGAGTGGAAATCAGTCTGTTCTGCCTGATTTCAAAGGAATGCATTGGAAAATCTTCACAAATGGGGCATTGATATACTCTGCCATTGGGAAATATAAAATAGTTATCAGCAACATTACCTGCACATTGAAAAATTTCATTGTTGTTAAGAAAGACTTTTGGATAGGTTACAACGATGCCATGGGCTGCAATGCTTTTGGCAACTTTTGGGATTGTGGCAAGCCAATTTTCCTTTGATACCTGATGACTGCCACCATTGTTAGATGATTTACCCCTCATTCCGATCACCTGGATAAAAAACCGTTTAATACCAAGATTTTTAATAAGATCTTCCATCAATTCAAGCTCATGAAAATTTTTATCGGAAACAGTGTAAATCATTGAACATGAAAAATTTTTTGTGACAGCTTTTTTAAGGCCTTCCATAACCTTATCATAGCTTCCCTGGCCTCTTATGGTATCATTAGTTGACCTTGTGGCGCCATCAAGGGAAAAAGAGAAATAATCAATATCATCACAGGAGATTTTATCAAGAATATCATGGAAAAGATAACCATTGGTATCAATGGTTATGGATTTGAATCCAAGTTGTTTGGCAGCCTTTACTGCAAGGTAAAGGTGTGGATGAAGGGTGGGCTCCCCCCCCAGGAAAATAACATTGGTTTGGGCAGCTTTATTAACTATACTTTTATCAGATCTTGATGCAAAAAGTTTGAGCCACTCTTTAATGGTATCAATATCAAGGGTATTGCTTCCATGCTGCTCTTTATTGATATAACAGTGGGTACAGGCAAGATTGCATTTAGTCAGGAGATGGAAAAAAAGATTGGAGGAATTCTTTGAAAATGCAACGGTTTTTTTTAACATCCTATCCCATACACTGTTTTGTAAAATTTGGATCAAAGGCAACAGGGTATTGCCCGTCAAAACAGGCTTTGCAAAAATTAGTTTCTGGATTTTTTACCCCTGAAGCTTCAAGCATGCCTTCAATGGTAAGATAATGCAGAGAATCAAGCCCAAGATACTCTGCAAGTTCTTCTACAGGTTTCTGGGCAGCTATCAACTCTCCTTTGGAAGAGAAATCAATACCATAGTAGCAGGGATATTTATGGGGTGGGCAGGAGACACGCATATGCACTTTTTTAGCTCCAAGTTCACGTAATGTTTTGACCCGGGTCTTGGCAGTGGTACCGCGAATAATGGAATCTTCAATAATAATAATCTCTTTGCCTTTGATAAGCTCTCTTACAGGGTTCAGCTTGACTCTAACTGCAAAATCACGCATGGACTGGGTGGGCTGGATAAAGCTTCTGCCCACATAATGGTTTCTAATCATCCCCATTTCAAAGGGAATGCCGGATTCTTTGGCATATCCAATGGCTGCATAATTACCTGAATCTGGAAAAGGCATGACAAAATCAGCATCAACCGGGGCTTCCTGGGCCAGTCTTTTTCCATGGGCTTTTCTCATCTCATAGACATTTTTGCCATCAATGGTGGAGTCGGGTCTTGCAAAATAGATATATTCAAATATGCATAAAGATTTATGTTTTGCAGCCTGGGGGTGTTTGATACTTTTGATGCCGTCTTCATTTATGATAACAATTTCTCCAGGATCAAGCTCTCTTATAAATTCTGCCTGGACAAGATCAAAGGCACAGGTCTCTGATGACAGAACATAATGGCCGTTGAGCTTTCCCAGGGCCAAAGGTCTGAAGCCGTTGGGATCTTTCATACCGATAATTTCACCCTTGCAGGTCAAAAGAATCATGGAGTAGGCACCCTCAATTTTTGAGGCAGCCTTTAAAACAGCGCTCTCAATATCTCCTTTAATGAGGTTTTTAATAAAAAGATGAAGAAAGACCTCTGAATCCATGGTGGTCTGAAAGATAGAACCCTGCTCTTCCAATTCATCTTTCAGAATATGGGCATTGACAAGATTACCATTGTGGGCCACAGCATAGGAACGGTGCCTGTGATTAACCACAAAGGGCTGAGCATTTGTTATTATAGAATCTCCTGTAGTGGAATATCTGACATGGCCAATGGCAGAACCTCCTTCGATTCTTTCAAGGTCTTCCATATTAAAAATTTCAGGAACAAGTCCCATGCCTTTATGGGAGAAAATCTTATCGTTTATGCCTCTGTTGACCGAGATACCTGCACTTTCCTGCCCCCGGTGCTGGAGAGCATAAAGACCAAAATATGTTATTGTTGCAGCTTCAGGATGTCTATACAGTCCAAATACACCGCATTCATCTTTAGGCTTATCACTTTCAGTCATTAAATTATCCATTGTTGATTTCCTGGTGATACAATTGAATGGGGTTAACACTAAAATCTTCTTTTGTCAGCGCCTGGATAGCACTGCACATGGCCTTTGTGCCATCTGTTGTAGTAGCATATGGGACACTATATTTAATTGCGGCACGCCTTATTTCATATCCATCATGTTTGGTCTGGGTTGATGCGCCAGTGTTCAAAATCAGTTGAATTTCACTGTTTTTCACTGCATCCACAACATGGGGGCGGCCGGCTGATACCTTTTTAACAAGTTTTGCAGGAACACCATGCTCTTCAAGGAATTTGCAAGTTCCTCTTGTGGCCATAACAGTAAATCCCATTTCATGAAAGTTTTTGGCAACCGGCAGTGCAGCTATCTTATCCTTGTCCTGGACACTGATAAATACTGTTCCTTCAGTTGGAAGCTTTTGTCCGGCTGCAAACTGTGCTTTTGCAAATGCAGCACCAAGATCTTCATCTATCCCCATAACTTCGCCCGTGGATTTCATTTCAGGTCCAAGGACAGGATCAACCCCATCAAATCTATCAAAGGGCAAAACTGCCTCTTTAACACTATAGTAAGGCGGAACAACTTCCTTTGTAAGTCCCAGTTCTTCAAGGGTTTTTCCGAGCATCACCTTTGTGGCAAGCTTTGCCAGAGGAACGCCAATGGCTTTAGAGACAAAGGGAATGGTTCTTGAAGCCCTTGGATTAACTTCAATGATATAAACCTTGTTATTCATAATACCAAACTGAATGTTCATCAAGCCCTTAACATTCAGCTCTTTGGCAATGGCCCTGGCAGCATCTGTCATTTCGTTAATGTGTTCTTGAGCAATTGAGTGTGGCGGCAGCACACAGGCTGAGTCCCCTGAATGAATTCCAGCCTCTTCAATATGCTGCATCATACCGCCTATAATAGTATTTGTACCGTCTGAGATGGCATCCACATCCAGCTCAATTGCCTCTTCAAGGAATTTATCAATAAGTACCGGCTTATCAGGAGAAGCCTGGACAGCCAGGTTAAAATACTCTTCAAGATCATCTTCATCATATACAATTTTCATGGCACGACCACCAAGAACAAAGGAGGGACGAACCATGACAGGATATCCGATATCTCTTGCTTCCTTTACAGCCTCTTCATAGGAAAAAGCAATTCCGTTTTCAGGCTGACGAAGACCGAGCTTATCAAGCATTTCCTGAAAAAGATCCCTGTCTTCTGCCCTGTCAATGCTTTCAGGGCTGGTTCCTATGATGGGAACCCCGGCTTTTTGAAGATCAGAAGCAAGGTTTAAAGGAGTTTGACCGCCAAATTGAACAATAACCCCAAAGGGTTTTTCTTTCTCAACAATGTGGAGGACATCTTCTCTTGTTAAAGGTTCAAAGTATAGTTTGTCTGAGGTGTCATAGTCCGTGGATACGGTTTCAGGATTGGAGTTGACCATGATGGATTCCACACCCTCTTCTTTTAATGCAAAAGAGGCATGAACACAGCAGTAGTCAAATTCAATTCCCTGGCCTATCCTATTTGGGCCGCCACCAAGGATAATCACCTTTTTTTTGTCTGATACCCTTGCTTCACACTCTGTTTCATAGGTGGAATAATAGTAGGGTGTGGTAGCTCGAAATTCTGCAGCACATGTATCCACAAGTTTATAAACAGGGACAATGCCAAGGTCTTTTCTCGTCTGCTCTATCTGTCTGTCTGTCAAATTGGCAAGGTGTGCAAGCTGGACATCGGAAAAACCATATTTTTTTGCTTTTTCAAAAAGATCTTTTGGAAGATCCTTTCCTGCAAGCTTGATCTGTTTTTCAAGATCCACAATCTGTTTCATCTGATAGAGAAACCATGGATCAATGCCTGTCATTTCATATATTACAGTAATTGGCATATCATGTTCAATGGCATATTTTATGTAAAACAGGCGTTGTGAATTGGGCGTGGAAAGCTTGTATTCCAATTCATTACCTGCAACACTGCCTGGAGCCGGATCCTTACCATCTGCACCAAAACCTGCTCTGCCGATCTCAAGGGAACGAAGTCCCTTTTGAAATGCTTCTTTAAAGGTTCTGCCGATGGACATGGTTTCACCCACGGATTTCATGGCTGTGGTCAAAATATCCGGAGTTTCGGGAAATTTTTCAAAAGTCCATCTTGGAATTTTTACCACGCAATAATCAATGGAAGGTTCAAAGCATGCAAGGGTCTCTCCTGTAATATCATTTGGTATTTCATCAAGGGTATACCCAACAGCAAGCTTGGCAGCAATCTTTGCAATGGGAAATCCAGTTGCCTTGGAGGCAAGAGCAGAACTTCTTGATACCCTTGGATTCATCTCCACCACAATCATATCACCATTTTCAGGGTTGATGGCAAACTGAACATTTGATCCGCCTGTATCAACCCCTATTTCCCTTATAATGGCAATGGAAGCATCACGAAGTGTTTGATACTCCTTGTCTGAAAGGGTCTGGGCAGGAGCCACTGTAATAGAATCGCCTGTGTGAACACCCATGGCATCCACATTTTCAATGGAACATATAATAACGACATTATCTGCATGATCCCGCATAACCTCAAGCTCGTATTCTTTCCATCCAAGTACTGACTCTTCGAGCATAACCTGGGTATTAAGACTTGCATCAAGACCTGCCTTTGAAATACGTGTTACCTCTTCCATATTATAGGCAACTCCACCGCCTGTTCCGCCAAGGGTAAAGCTTGGACGTACAATAATAGGAAAGCCGATACGTCTTGATACCTCTTCCACTTCCTGAATATTTGTGGCAAAACCGCTTTTTGGAATTCTCAGGCCGATTTTATTCATGGCATTTCTGAAAAGTTCCCGATCTTCTGCCTTATTTATGGCCTCTTCAGAAGCTCCGATCATCTCAACATTGTATTTTTTAAAAACACCTGTTTTTGCAGCTTCAATGGCTGTGTTCAAAGCTGTCTGGCCACCAAGAGTAGGTAAAATAGCATCTGGTCTCTCTTTTTTAATAACCTTGATAACAGTTTCAGGAGTGACAGGTTCAATATAAACTTTGTCAGCAGTTTCAGGATCAGTCATAATGGTTGCTGGGTTTGAATTAATCAAAACAACTTCATAACCTTCTTCTTTCAAGGCTTTACATGCTTGAGTTCCCGAATAATCGAACTCACAGGCCTGACTGATGATAATAGGTCCTGCTCCAATGATCAGGATTTTTTTAATGTCTTTACGCTTTGGCATTTTCAATCACTTTTGCAAACTGGTTAAAAAGATATGCT
>JAOZRI010000524.1 GCA_029940235.1 Desulfobacula sp.
CGGGTTGCTATGGCCTGGATATGCCCTTTGGCTGCTGCAATAATATCATTTCCAGCCCTGAGCTTTATCAATCTGAAAATCTCCTGGGCAGCAAGCTCTTCAGGATGAATGATCAGATCAATTTTAAGATCTCTATTAGTTAAAAGTGAATCTCTGCTCCCAAATTCCGTGGAACGTACCCGTGCAATTTTTCTTGGAATACCAAAACGATCTCCAATCTGGCAGCTCATCATATTCACTGCATCATTGTTGGTAACAGCAATGAGATAGTCCATTTTTTGGGCGCCGGCTTCACGCCAGCAGTTAACACTCATGGCATTGCCCTGGAGCAGACGTGCATCAATATCACCATCAGCATTATGCACCAGGCCTGCATCAGGTTCTATGGCTGTGATTGCATAGCCTTCGTGGGCCAGACGCTTGGCAAGATAATAGCCAACGCCTCCAAGGCCCAGAATCAGGATATTAGTTGATTTTGCGGGTTTGTTTCCGTTCATGATATTGAAATACTAAATACACCTATTTTTGTCAACTTCATACAAAACAGATAAAGCCCGCAAATTGCGGGCTTTATCTTGAATATTAAAATAATATTTATCTTACAGTAAATACATAACAGCCAGAAGGCCTGTAATACTCATGGTAATGGTGTATGGCAAGGCAAGTTTAACCATTTCCATATAAGAGAGTCTGATTAAAGGTGCAATTGCAGAAGTTAAAAGGAAGAGAAAAGCAGCCTGTCCATTGGGAGTTGCAACCGAAGGGATATTGGTTCCCATGTTGATGGCCACAGCAAGCTTTCCATATTGCTCAACACGCAAAAGCTGTTCTGCTGTCGGATGCACATCAGCAGCATGGTGCCCGAGAAAAGGAATAATATCTTTAAAATGAGATGCTGTTTCATTAATATAGACTGTAGCAACAAACACATTGTCACTGATGGCTGAAAGTACACCATTGGCAATATAATATGCTGAAAGCTGTTTGCTTCCTTCAAGACTTAAGACATAATTAATAACAGGATGAAACAGATGCTGATCATGAATAACAGCTACTATGGAAAAGAAAACAACAAGGAGTGCTGTAAAAGGCAGGGCTTCTTCAAAGGCATGACCAATCTGATGCTCTTCAATAATACCGTTAAAAGCTGTCAAAAGTACAATAACCATCAAACCGATTACTCCGACTTCTGCAAGATGAAATGCCAGAGAGAGTATCAGGATAACTCCCACAATGGCCTGAACAATTAATCTCTTTTTTGCACTCTCACTTCTTTGGGCATTCTCTTTTTCCACATGGTCTTTTAAAATAGTACGGACAGATTCCGGGATTTGAGCTCCATATCCAAAAAGTTTAGTCACTTCAAGAAGTACACATGTTGACAAACCTACAATCAATACAGGAATGGATACATAGGCACAGTGAAGAAAAAACTCGGCAAAATGCCATTGGAGTTTAGCACCGATAATAAGGTTCTGGGGTTCACCAACAAGTGTTGTGGCACCGCCAAGGGCAGTTCCTACTGCACCGTGCATCAATAAATTTCTTAAAAACCCTCTGAACTGTTCAAGATCATCTTTATGATGACCTTTTTCAATCCCGCCATCATCTGAGATATTGTGGTTTGCATGTGTTGAGACAAATTTATGATAAATAGCATAGAACCCTACTCCCACGGTAATTAAGACAGCAGTTACAGTTAATGCATCAAGAAAAGCTGATAAAAAAGCACCCATAAAACAGAAAATCAATGAAAGGGCAATTTTTGATTTTACTGATACAAGAAGCTTGGAAAAAATAAACAAAAGCAGATCCTGCATAAAATAGATTCCTGCCACCATGAACATCAGCAGCATGATTACAGGAA
>JAOZRI010000125.1 GCA_029940235.1 Desulfobacula sp.
TTCTACCGTGTCGAGGTAGCACTCTACCAACTGAGTTACGCGCCTTTAATTTTCTATTTAATTAACAAACACCCTGGTTTGTGTCAAGAAAAACATGCAGTTATTGACTGGTTTCCAAATTTTGTTCCTGGTCTGGGTCCGGGTTTAACTCCATTATTTCCTCAATATCCTGGGAATCATTTTCAGATAATGGGGGCTGTCCTTTTTCGATAAACCTGATATTGATGAAATTATCACTTACATCTGAAATCTCCAGGCCAAAAGATTCAAAGGTTTTGAGCATAATCATATCTGCAAATTGAGCGGCTTTACCTTTGTAGAATACCTGTATAACAGCATAATCCGAGCCCATCTCTCTGGGCTGCATATTTTCAATTCCCGGTATCTGCTTTAATTTCTGTTTTAATGCAATAAATCTTGCCAGAAAATTATCTCCTTGTATATTGACATCAAAGGCATGCTCCTGTCTTAAATTCTGTATCCAGAAAGTGTTGATTTTATCTATCAAATCTGCTGCTGAGATATCTGCTGCCTTGGAAATTGCAAGAATATTCCCCTCTTGTGCAATCTCGCTTTTTGCCACAGCCTGAACCCTTGATTCAATAACTTTTTCTCCTGTTTCAAGATTATACCCCTGGAGATTAATTTCACTGTTAAAGGTTTTCTCTTCCCCCATGCGGTTTATGGCTTCTGATGAACCTGCTTTGCCAAAGATAATCATATCAGCTTTCATCTCTCTGCCAAGATCTTTGGCAGCTTCAATATCATAAATGGAATCAAAGGTTATATTATAAGAGGAGGGATCAGGACGCTGTTCTCCGGCTCCTGTAATAATAAACTGCTCTTGGCTCATTTTATTGATAATAATTTTTTCTGCAATGGATTGATATGGTATTGGATTATTCCCCCACCAATATTGGGACAAGAGATCTGTCGGTGTTTTCTCCACGATAAAAAATAGAATCACAGGTTTGTCCTGACTGGTATTAAGAATTTTTGCATTGGTCAAAGTTTGCTCAAGCAGTGCAAGATCCACCTTTGATTCAACACCCACAAGATAGTGATTGTTATTTTCAATACCGCCAATGACACGGTATGTAATGATATAATCAGATGTATTGGAAAGTATCTGGTCGTAAAAAAAATCAAGATTGGATGCCATAACCTGCCTTGGTACCAGTGCAACAAAAGCATTTTGAACTGCTATTTTTAACGCATCTGATACAGCTTTCTGCTTGGCTTTCTGTATATCATGATTGATAATTTTTCTATTGCCTGTGGTCACACCAGTCAATACTTCAGAACTTCTGGCTGCAAATAATGGCTCAGACATGAATATCATGCAAGTCAATGAAATAATAATACCAATAACTGCCCGTTTTTTATACATCATTCTTATACCTTTCTCTCAATGGAATAATCGGCAATCTGACATAAAAGTTCTCTGGATTGACCATCATGAAAAATACTTAAACATTCTTTTGCTTTTTTTACATGATCCAGTGCTTTTTGTTCAGTATATTCAATCCCTTTATATGCATATAATTTCTCTTTTAATTCTTCAAACAGCGCAGGAGAAAAACTTGTTGCTGTTATGACATTTTCCATCCATTTTTTATCTTTTAAGGATGCATTGCCAAGACTGTGAATAAGCGGTAATGTGAGTTTGCCTTCCCTAAGATCAGCCCCAGGATTTTTGCCCAGCTCTTTTGCGCCTGCTGTATAATCTAAAAGATCATCAGCCATTTGAAAAGCCATTCCAAGGTGGAAGCCATACTGTTCCAGGGCATCTGTTTTCTCTCTGTCAGCCTTGGCAAGGATGGCACCGCTTTTACAGGCGCCCTGGATTAAAACAGCTGTTTTTCTCTTGATAATTTCAAAATACTCTTTTTCACTCAGATCAAGTTTACCCTTTTTATCAAGCTGATCAATTTCACCTTCAGACATGTCCCGGGTAATTTTTGCAATGACAGAGATTATATCTGGCTCTTTTGTTTTTGCTGCAATATCAAGGGCTGTGGCAAGAAGGAAATCTCCGGTTAACACAACCTTTGGAGCTGACCATTTTGTATGGGCAGCTTTTTTACCACGCCTGACAGCAGCTTCATCCACAACATCATCATGTAAAAGAGTGGCAGCGTGCAGGTATTCAAACAGAACAGAAAATTGGATTTCAAAACCATTATCATAATTGCAGATTCTGGCACTGTGAATCATTAAAAGAGGCCTTAGCCTCTTGCCGCCGCTGAAAAGAAGGTGGGATGCTATTTTTTTTACAAGTTTCAGATTGGGCTTTAAATTATGTTCAAGGGCAATTTCAACTTTTTTAAGATCCGGTGAAACCTGGTCAATAATTTTCTGTTTTAAACCTTTTGTCATGCAATCACTCCTGCAATATCATATTCAAATGCATCTGTAATTCTTACATTAACAAAGGTATTAATTTCAAGCTCATTTTCATAAATAAATGTTACACCATCTACATCAGGTGCCTGGAACATTGTTCTGCCAATGTATACACCCTTTTCTGGATTTTCCTCAATAAGCACCTCAAATGTGGATCCGACATATTGTTCATTTATTGTTTGAGATATATTTGCCTGGGCCGCCATTATCATATCATGCCTTTTTTCTACAAGATCTTCAGGAACATGATTTTTCAGATTATGGGATTTAAGATCATCTGAATCTGAATATGTAAACACCCCGAGATGATCAAATTTGACATCTTTGATAAACTGCATCAAACCTTCAAAATCTTCTTCAGATTCACCTGGAAACCCTACAATAATGGTTGTTCGCAAAACAGCCTGGGTATCAATTTGTCTGATGGTTTTAAAAAGCTCATAAAGACCTTCGTTTGTGTAGGGCCTTCCCATTTTTTTAAGTATGCTGGAAGAGGCATGCTGGATTGGAACATCATAGTAGGAACAGATATTTTTATTATTTTTCACAGCCTGTATGACAGACTGGGTCAAAGTTTTTGGATGGGTATATAAAAATCGTATCCAGGCATGGTCAGTATGCATTGTCTCTGCCAGAGATGTTAAAACGTGTGAAAAATCTGTTTTCTGTTTTGATTCTGATTTGTCCTGCAAATCCTGACCATAATCTGTTGTGTTTTCAGCAGTGAGAATAATCTCTTTAATGCCGGAATCAATAAGATTTCTGGCTTCTGTACAGATATCTTTTTTTGGCCTTGAGCGCTGAAATCCTCTGAGTTGAGGAATTATACAATAGGTGCACTTTCTGTTACACCCTTCTGAAACCTTGATATAAGCAAAAAAATCTGAGGTCAGATGCCTGGGGGTTGAAAGGTTTTGAAATTCTCTTTTACTGGGATCCGGGAAAATCGTTAAGGTTTTGCTCTGTCTGTTCTCTACTGCTTCAACAATGTTGTCACAAGCCCCTGTGCCGAGAAATGCATCCACTTCAGGCAGGGAGGATGCAAGATTTTTATCGTCTTTATATCTTTGTGCAAGACATCCTGTGACAATAAGTTTTTTACATTTTCCTGTTTCCTTGAATTTTGCCATGCCTAAAATTATCTCAACAGCCTCATCCGAGGCTGTTGAGATAAATGTACATGTATTGACAATGATAATTTGGGCAAGTTTGGGATCATCTGTCAGGCTGTGGCCTGCTGCCACAAGTCTGCCCAGCATTATTTCGCTGTCAACCTGATTCCTTGAACATCCAAGGCTTTCAAGGAAAATTATCATATTGCCTTGGTCATCAAATCTCCAAGCTGTTTGGAAAATCTTGCAGGATTATCCAGTTTACCGCCTTCACTTATAACAGCAATATCAAAAAGAATTTCGCTGTAATCTGTTAATACAGGGTTGGTGGTATCTGTTTCAAAGAGCTCCTTGATTTTGCCCATGACAGGATGGTTTACATTGACTTCCATGACCCGTTTCTGATCTGGAGTTTTCTGACCCGAAGCCTTCATGATTTTCTCCATGTATGCACTCATACCATAATCATCGCCGGAGAGACAGGAGACAGAATCTTTAAGACGGTTGGATACAGTAACATCCTTGACCTTTGCTTCAAGTTTACCCTTGAGAAAAGAGAGAAGTGCTGAATATTCATTTTTCTTTTCATCATCCACCTTGTCAAGGTCAAGATCACCTTTTTCTGCACTTTTAAGTTTCTTTTCCTTGTATTCAGGCAGAGACTGGGTCACCCATTCATCAACGGGATCAATCATCAGGATGACTTCATAATCTCTTGCTTTCAAGGATTCAAGCAAAGGAGAATTCATAAGGGATGTAATGTTTTCTCCGGTAAGATAGTAAATCTCTTTTTGATCCTCTTTCATGTTCTCGATATATTCATCAAGGGAGATATATTTATCACCTGACTTGGTGGTTTTGTATCTCAAAAGAGCAGCAAGTCTCTCCTTGTTTTCAAAATCCGTTGGAATACCGGCTTTCAGTGCCTGGCCAAATTCATTGAAAAACTCTTCATATTTCTCTTTTTCCATGCCTTCAAGAACACCAAAAATCTGTTTCACAAGATTCTTTTTAATATTTCTAACAAGACGGTCTTCCTGGAGGATCTCACGACTTACATTAAGATTAAGATCAGGAGCATCCACAACACCCTGGACAAATCCAAGATATTCAGGCAGCAATTCCTTGCAGTCGTCCATTATAAACACACGCTTGCAGTAAAGCTGCATTCCATGTTTTCTTTCAGGCCTGAACATATCCATGGGAGCCTTGGAAGGCAGATACATCAAGACATCATACTCTGTCACACCCTCAAATTTCTTATGAATGATTTCAAGGGGTTTGTCCCAGTTATGGCTGATGTGTTTATAAAACTCTTCATGCTCTTCATCTGTGACATCGCCCTTTGCTTTGGACCAGATGGCTTTTCTGGAGTTTAAAGTCTCATCTTTTTTAACTTTTTGAAATGTATCTCCAATTGGTTTGCCATCTTTATCTTTAATGAGTTCATTTTCAGGAATAGGCTCTGATTTTTCCATATTCATGATAACAGGATATGTTACAAAATCAGAATGTTTTTTAACAATATGCTGGATGGTGTATTCCTCTGTAAAATCCTGGTCACCCTCTTCAAGCTCTTTCAAGAATAAGATAACATCTGTGCCTCTTGTCTCTTTTTCAATCTCCTGAATTGTATATGACCCCTGCCCGTCAGATTCCCATCGGACACCCATTGTTTCACCTGCAGCCTTTGTATCAATCCTGACCTTGTCTGCAACGATAAAAGAGGAGTAAAAACCCACACCAAACTGACCAATGAGATCTGTTGAAAGGGTGTCTTCTTTTTTGGAATTTTTCAAGGCCTCCATAAATGCAGCAGTGCCTGACTGGGCAATGGTTCCGATATTGTCATTGACTTCATCAAAAGTCATTCCGATTCCATTATCCGAAACCATGAATGTATTGTTTTCCTTATCAATGGTGAGACGGATATTATAATCATTATCATCACTGAATAGATCAGGCTCTGTCTGTTCTTTGAATTTTGCTCTGTCAATGGCATCGGAAGCATTGGAAATAAGCTCCCTTACAAAAATCTCCCTGTTAGAATACAGAGAGTTGATAATAAGGTGCAAAAGCTGCTGCACCTCGGTTTTAAATTTACGTGTTTTTTTTGTTCCCATTACTTAACTCCTTTAAGTTTTTATTTTTAAAAATTTTTACTGAAAAATTATCTTAATAATAATTGTAGCAAAAACCAAAATGTCAAGATATGTCATGGGAATAAGGTGGCAATTTAAATAATTATTGTCTGTTTTTTTGACCACTCAACAAAATCAAGTTAATAAAAATTCACTTGGCACTCCAAAACTTGTCACAATAACTTCTTTCTTTGCTCTGGTGGCCGCAACATAAAGCAATGCTCTTTCATGAATCTTAGCCTCTTGTTTGATCACGGGATCATATGTCTGACTGCTTGAACTTTCAAAGGGGACGATTCCCTGGTTAACTCCTGCAATGATGACTCTGTCAAATTCAAGGCCTTTGACTCTGTGCATTGTAGCAAGCCTAAGTCCTGGAGTATTTTGATCTTCGGCCTCAGTACGTTTTATCAAATATGTTTCAAAACCTTTACCTTCAATAGCATTCTTGTATTGGTTTATAAGGCTGTTTGTTCTGGCGACCAGACAAATTTCTTTTATCTGAATCTCGTCTTTGTTTACCTGTTGAAGGTATTGGGTTATATAATCAATCTCTTCTTGAAATGTGGTAAAATATTTAATTTTAGGAGATGAACCATGAAGAAGTGATTTATAACCTTTTTGATCATCATCACCTCCATCAAGATCATCGACCTTAATATTTTTTAAAAGTCCCACAGCCCATCTTTGTGTTTCATCAGTTGTACGGTAGTTTATTCTAAGCTTTCTTCCCCTCCCGATAATTTTGACGCCGCACTGCCCAAGCACAACCCTATGTTTATAGATACGCTGATGAGCATCACCAACAATAAATATATCATTTTTAGTCTCCTGTGGGATTATTTGCCGTATAAGTTTAAAGGCCTGTACTCCCATATCCTGGGCTTCATCGACAATTATTGAACGATAGGAGAAAGTTTGCTCCTTTTCCCTGAGTAAAAGCCTGGCATCTCTCATTGCGTCAGCACCTTCCCGAAGACCTGTTTCGTTGAGTAAGATCCGATATTCCTCAAATACAGTCCAAACCAATTTTCGTATCTTTCTACTCAACCTTGTTCCCCTACCGACACGGGAAGCGCTTAAATATTCTTCAAAAGATGTAATTGCCTGCGGCTGGATCACCCGCGTCCATTCTTCCCTGTAAAAAGACAAATCAAAATCAAGATCTGCCGGAACCAGATCCAATGCTTTATTCC
>JAOZRI010000525.1 GCA_029940235.1 Desulfobacula sp.
TTAAGAAAAAACATGGCGCAGTTTTTCAGATACTCTCGTTTCTGGTTTTTATAACCGGCAGGTTTTATTGCTTTGGAAATAGCGTTGTCTGTAGCCAGAATAAAATTTTTTACAGAGAGCAGGTTGATGCTGTTAAGATTTTGCAGCGCTTTTTTTGCATTTACCCAGGTTGTGTTCTGGGTTAGAACTGCCCCGCAGATAATTTCAAACTGCTGCTGGCTGTTTTGAGGAAAACTGTAATCCAGAGGATGATATCCTTTAATTACGCCTTTTTTTAAAAAATTTGTTCCTTCACAATCAATCAGCGGCCACCAACCCTGTGGTCCGTATCTGTCTAAAAAATGTTCGTATATATTTTTAAGAATCCCGGCTTTTGTTGCCCCATGCATACTCTGGTTCACCTCATCTCCAATAACTGCTTAATTTTGTGTTCTTTATTAACAAATAGTTACTTAGAAAATCATTATAATTTTTGTTCACATGATAAACTCCAAGTATGTGAATTTAAAACTGAGTTCATTTTAGAAAAATATGTGGTAATGATATGCTTTTAAATTATTATGGGTGTTGAAAGGGTCGGCTGAACATGTCCTTGTGAACAGCATGTTTTTTTGCATCCCGTTTCCACCGCATTTTTCCCAACCATCGATATAACCAATGGGGAACGATACTTTTTGCCATAAATATTTCCGCCCTGTGTGGAACTGAGCAGCCTGAACAAAGGGCTGTAGCAGCCATGTTTAGGGATCTGATTACATTTCGTGCCATACCTTTTACTTCATTTAGTGGTTTGCCGTTGATGGCTTCACCCTCCCCAAGTTGGAGACTTCCAGCCCAATCCAAACCGGTTTCTTTTGCAAATTGCCTACAGATAGCAATTGCAGTATCATTTTGGTGTGGCTCAGGGAACCCATTGTTCGCTATGCAGACCAGTCTTTGTGTCATTAACGATTTCTTTTCCTTGCAGTTTTGAGCAACAATTTCCATTATTTTCATAGCGTGGCTGATGATGTGTTTCTCCATTAATTTTCATAAAGAAAGGTGCGATCAGACAAATGATACGATCAAGTGCTTTTTTAAGTTCCGAAGAATATCCACCAAATGTCAGTGGTGTGTAGAAAATCACAAGATCGCTTTTGATGTAAGCTTCAGCAATTTGTTGCCCGTCATCATTAAACCTGCATAATCCGGGAGTTTTTAACCAACAGTCAAAACACCCTGTGCAGTTGGTAATATTAAATTGCCGAAGGATAAATGACCTGACATCCCATTTTGTAGCTGCAAACTGGTCAACAATGATATCATGAATGCTGTCCATGTTATTATCATTTTGTCTGGAGCCATTTAAAACTATTGCTCTCATTTTTTATTTCTCCTTGAGGTAGAAGAACGTATAGCAACGATTAAGATGTTCATCATATTTCCTTGGATAATCTAAAT
Source organism: Desulfobacula sp. (assembly GCA_029940235.1). Lineage (GTDB taxonomy): Bacteria > Desulfobacterota > Desulfobacteria > Desulfobacterales > Desulfobacteraceae > Desulfobacula. The sequence continues at coordinate 1,441 of JAOZRI010000525.1, forward strand.
TTAAATTCCTATAAAATCAAATAGCTAACATAAAAATCACCGGCTCGGCCGAGTGCATTTTGATTGTTGATTTTTTTTTGAACTCTTGATTGTTTGAAACTCTTTTTCAGGAAATGTTTCCTTTAAATTTAATGCACAGATCAATTGTAAGACAGCACTTGCCGCAAGGAAGGTCAAAACCGTGATATATCCTTCAACGGGATATCCACCTCCCATGCTGGGCTCCGTTCCATCCAGAATCTTTCCAAGAAATGCCATATAAACAGCACCACCGAAAAACGGAAAGAAATTTCCAATAGCAACCGAAGTTCCGGCTATCTGAATCGGATACAGCTCCTTCAGGGTTGTAAAGGCAACAACCATTGTGCAGGCAGAAACCGCAGTAAAGATTATAATAACGGCATAAAGGAAGGGAACTGGAAGACC
>JAOZRI010000526.1 GCA_029940235.1 Desulfobacula sp.
TTGTCCCTGTTCTTAAAATTGATGGTGAATGGGTAAGAAATCCAACCATTATAATTGACAAATATGTTGAAGACGGAGAGATTGTTTACGGTGAATATAAAACCGGACAGGAGCTAAAAGATGGCCGTGCTCTTCTTAAACAGCACCAGGCAAATGCTGATTTTGAACTTCTTGACAAGGAAGTTAATAATGTTATCTGGAAGTTTGCCAATCTCTTTCCTGGCTGCCTGATTAAATCCATTGACGGTATCCGACAGAAAAAGAAATTCTTCTGGGATACTATGAAAAATGATCACAGACATTGGCTTGCTGCCAATATGAGCGGAGAAGCTTTCCTTGGATTTGGTGCATTTAATACCAAAAAAATTACTGGTCAGGACACCATTGACTTTATCAAGTTCCGCCAGAATGTTGCTGATTCCAAACTGTGGGATGAAGAGATGTTTTCATCTGTAATGGGTAAACCAAAAGAGTAAGTTTAAAAATCATATAAATTAAAAAGGCTCAGCAGGCGTTTAAAATCCCTGCTGAGCCTTTTTTTTTAATATTACTGTAACTTTGTAATATTTAATAACAGCTTGTTAATCACACCATATTATTTGCAACAAGCTCAGCAACATCAAGGGTTTTGACTTCTTCTTCTTTGGCAAGTTCTTTCATGCCGTCTTCAACCATGGTCAGACAGAATGGACAGGCAACTGCCACAGTTTTGGCATTGTTATTAACAATCTCCTCTGCCCGTTCGACATTAATTCTTTTACCAATATTTTCTTCAAGCCACATTCTGCCACCACCGGCACCGCAGCAAAAGCTCTCCTTGCCGTGGCGGTCAAGCTCTTTTACTCCTTGTTCTGACAAGGCATTAAGTATTGATCTGGGCTGATCATAGGTTGAATTATATCTGCCAAGGTAACAGGGGTCATGGTAAGTTAAAGAGCCTTCCAATGATCTATTCAAGGTGATTTTACCCTGTTTGATAAGATCATGGATAAACTGGGTATGATGGATCACTTCATAATTCCCTCCTGATTGAGGATATTCATGTTTCAGAGTGTTAAGGCAGTGGGGACAGGCCGCAATAATTTTTTTAACCTTATAATTATTTAAGATTTCAATATTTTCGTCTGCCATCATCTGGTACATCATTTCATTGCCCACACGTCTTGCAAAATCTCCAGTACACTTCTCTTCTTTACCAAGTATTGCAAAACTTATTCCGGCTTTTTGCAGTATTTTAACAAGACTTATTGATACTTTCTTTGTCCTGTCGTCAAAGGAACCTGCACAGCCAACCCAGAGCAGATAATCAACATCAGAATCTTCAGCCATGATTTTTACATCAAGGCCTTCTGCCCAGTCAGCACGTTTATCATAACCGATACCCCATGGGTTACCGTTTCTTTCAAGTCCTTTAAGAGCTGCATCCAACTCTTTTGGATATGATTCCTGCATCAGGGTCTGCCCCTGCCTCATTGCTATAATGCGGGGAACCTGCTCAATAGTTACAGGACATACTTCTTCACAGGCACGACATGTGGTGCAGGCCCATAGAGTATCTTCCAAAATTACATCACCAATAAGTTTTTTTTCACTGTTAAGCTCAATCATCTGTTCAAGAATTTGGGCTTTAATCTCTTCATTCTGCTCAAAATCACCATCCTGTGCCATGGTTGCTGCAAGTTTTGCGCGTTTGATAATATTGTCTGAATTTGCAAAAAGCTCATGCTTTAAATCATCATTGAATTCATGCAAACTCAAAGGTTTCTCTGTTATAAAAGCTGGGCATACTTCCTTGCATCGTCCGCATTCAGTACAGGTATAAAGATCCAGCCCCTGTTTCCAGTTAAGCTGATGAATATGGT
>JAOZRI010000126.1:0-3193 GCA_029940235.1 Desulfobacula sp.
GCCAGTGCATTTTCCCGTCTTTGAGCTTTGGTATAGCCATGCCAGGGAAGTTTTGGCAATATTTCAATTTCATCGTCATCAGTTATTTCATTATTGTCATAAAGTCCTGCCCAGTCAGATCTGAGCTGTCCTTCTGTTACCAGCAATGCTCTGCCTTGTTCATCAACATCCTCCAAAAACAAATAGAAATCCCCGTTATCAGCAGAGGAAGATACCCATAGTTTTACAATAGGATGACCTGTCACTTCAGTATCATTATCAAAAGGTTTTCCGGTATAACATAAATTGTCTGCATCTTTAGCTGTCATATCAGGGCTTGCAGCAGGTGGAATACCATACAGTCCTGTCCAGCGGCTGGAAAGATTTTTTCCATAACGCATATCCTGACTGAAATTCACCTGATATGAATCAGAACCTTTATCTCCTGCTGAATCTGCAAAAGTATTATTTTCACTAAGATAAAATTTTTGCATCCCCTGTCTTGCAAGAGGCCATTCATTTTCAAGCCGCCAGCCATCTCCATGCATATTATAAATAAGCACAGGAGGCTGCTTATCAATACCATTATCAATGCCTTTAAGATAATGGTCAAAAAAACGAAGCCGTTCTGAGACAAGATCAGGCACTTTTGCCTTAAAGTCATCATACATAAACCCGTTAACAAGCTCATGAAATCCTGGAAATACTGCAATTCTGGATGGATTTGTCCTGGCAAGCGTGGCATAAATTTCAAAGGTGCCCCTGATAAAACCGTCAAACCAGCCGCCAATATTGTAAATGGCAATATCGGTATTGGCAATTGGCGGCATCATATTGGAACAAAGATCTTTAATAGTCTCTCCGGTCGACACCTTGCTGTCAATGCATAGATTATCTTCCACATCAATATCTATTGGATTATCTGGATCTATCTGGTCATCTGGGTTTTCTCTTTTTTTCTCCATTGAAACAGCCTTGCCGTTTTGATCCAACACAGCTGCACATACTGCCTCTGCCCTTTTATCCAGCTCTTTTTTTATAGCTTCAGACTGAGAAAATCTTGTCATAAAAGATTTCATAAAAATACCACCTGGATAAAACTGACCTGTAAAAGCATCAAAGGGTACAACTGTAGGCATAATGGCTTTAAGCGCCACGGGCTTTTGTCCTGCTGCTGCAAGCTGGGTCCAGCCCACATGTGAACCGCCCACCATGCCGACATTACCATTAGACCAGGATTGTTCAGCAATCCAGTCCACCATTTCACCGCAATCTTTTTGATAACGAAAACCAAAGGTAAGGGCTTCGTCGGGTGTTGCGCCACAGTTTCGAAGATCAGAGATCACAACTGCATAGCCATGCTCAAAATACCCTTTGATCCCCTCTCCGGGCCTGGCATTGGAAGTTGGGATGACTTCATTGGTGTCAGGATGGACAGTTGCCCTGTTATAGGGGGTAAAAATAAAAATAACAGGAAACTTTAAAAGAGCTTTTCCCCTGCCGATATAGCCGTCTGGCAGATAAACATCTGTTGCAATATGACCTTTGTCAGACATCTCAACATAGGTTGAAGTTCGTTTATAACCTGTATATTCAGCACTGCTGTAACCTGCATATTCAAATGGTTTACTGATTTTTTCCATGATTATCTCTTTTGTTTTTTTTAAGATTTACTGGTTCTTGCATAGTCAGTCACACCCTCTTCTCTCTCAAACTGATCCAGAGGCCAGATGGGGCGGCGTACTTTTTTATAATCAAAACGCTTAAAGTCAAAGCTGAATATACCGCCTGAATCTGTGTATAAAAGCCCTCTTCCAATGGGCTCAAAATCTGCACGAAAATGATTGTAAGCCTTGATGACCAACACATCCTTATCTTCCGGGTTAATGCCAAAGATACGAAACTGTTCCCTGTCATAAATAGCATCAGGCCTGTCAATAATAATCACATCCACGCCCTGAACTTCTATCCACGCTGATGGCCCCAGTTCACCAGGCAATCCATGGGAAAAAGGCCCTTTATGCTCAAAGATTCCTTTTTCAGATACAGCTTTAACCAGTGCTTTTGTCTGCAAAGGTCCACCTCCATGGGTTGGATCACAATGCCCTCCCAATGCTATATCTATATTCGCTCCGGGCCCTTCCTTCAGAGCCTTGGATACAGCAACAGAATCCCAGACAGGACCGAATGCTGCATTTTTTACATCACGTTCAATTAATTTTTTAAGCATGCTTATAACATCGCCATAGCTGCCACCATGTGGAGTGTCTGTATAATCTCCTATCAGAAAAGGTCCTTTTTTATCACTTGGAGCCAGAGCCTGATCAATAGATTCATCCATGGTAACAAAATCAATGGTAACCTGATCCCGTGTATTCCATATCTCATCTCCAAACTCCTGTATTACACCATCAAAACGAGGATCTGTTCCATTGACAACAAGCATGGCTGAAGCTCTTGTTGCAGAAGTGTCGCAAAAGGGGAAACCTGAAAAGAAACTGATATCCAGTAAATCGGGATCATCAGCCTGCAATTTTTTAAAGCGCCTGAGCATGGTCGGTATGGGACAGTCTTCCCGGGTTGTGCGACCATGATCAATACCCACCAGGACAGGCGGATGAACAGAATAGGTCACAGGTTTAATTTCACCTGACATGGTGCGTTGCAGCAGTCTTGCTGCTCTGAAGCATGTATCTGCAACATCCACGTGGGGAGTAGTATGAAAACCGCAGATAATATCAGATAATTTAACCATGTCAGGTGAAATATTGCCATGAATATCCAAGGCAATGGCAATGGGGATATCATTGCCGACAATTGCCCGGGTGCGCTTAATAATTTCGCCTTCAGGATCATCAAGATGTTCACACATCATCCCCCCGTGCATCTGCCAGATAATGCCGTCAAAAGGACCATCTTTTCTTAATGATTCTTCAGCAACACCCCACAAATGTTCAAAAGTCTCTCTGGTAGAAGGACCGCTTGGCATGGTGCTTGTGGATATTGGGTGAACAAGTTCCCAGTTTTGCTCTCTGGCTACTTTATAAACCCCTGTCCATCCATTATCACCGACTGCACACTCCTTAATGGTATCACCTTCTACATAATCCATATCCTGGAACTTCTCAAGAGTGGTAGGCAGCTTGTTAAAGCCATGGGTTTCATGACAGATAAGTGCAGAAAATACACGTTTCATTTAATTTCTCCAGATAAT
>JAOZRI010000126.1:3293-6834 GCA_029940235.1 Desulfobacula sp.
TGGCAATTATTCAAATGGATTTTCATCAAAGGGCCATTTGGGACGACCGATATTTTTATAGTCAAAGCTCATAAGGTCCTCACTGTTAGCTCCAGGACCTTCAAGGTTCAGATACAAGGCTGATTCTGCCCGTTTCTCCGGTCCTGCAGCACCCTTGATAACAGATATTTTTGCATCCCACCAGGAATCATAACCCAATGCTTTGAGATATTCAGGTATGGGATTCCTATCGCGTTGGGCATTTAAAGCAATATCAATACCGTGTCCCCTGACAAGGGCAACATCTCCAACTTCATAGGGTTCTCCTTCCCAATTCACAACAAGCCCTTTTATAGCTTTGATAACCTTAACTTCCATGTCAACAGGATCACCAGCAAGCGGGCCTGATTTCCCTCCGATTCGCATATGCAGTTTTGTTCCCTCACCTGCTTTAAGGGCAATATCAACTGCCATGGGGTCCCAATAGTGGGTAATGAACACACCTGTTATACCATGTTCAATCAACCCTTTGATTAAATAGGTAGAATCACCTCCAGCTCCACCTGCCATGCAGTCAAAGGATTCTGAAAGAAGAACCGGAAATTTTTTATTTCTGGCAAGTATTTCAAGCCCCTCTTCCAGGGGAGTTTTTGTTGAACCTAATTCATTTCGAAGATCAAACACTCTTTTACCAATCTGCTCTGCAAGTTCTTTTCCCTTTTCAGGACGATTGTCAGTTACCACAAGAACCTTGTTGCCAACATCTGGAAAATCAGCCCATGGAAAGCTGTGGCCTATGGAGATGGACAAAACACCATCCTTTCCTTCCATTGCAGTGATATCATCCACCAGAGTTCGCCCTGGTTCCTTATATGTATCAATGGAGGCGATCATACGCGGATCATATATTGCCATATGGGGCCTGATCTTACCTTCAGCCATATCAATAGTGAATTCCATTGTTTCTCTGGCGCGATCAAGCATATCTGTATGGGGCCACTCCTTGAAAATTACTATGATATCGGCATTTTCCACCATGGCATCTGTAAGATGAACATGGGAATCGAGTTCTACTCCTATGGGCATATCAGGACCAAGCAGATCACGAACCGCCTTTAAAAAATCACCTTCACAATCAGGGTAGTCTTCTGCGAACATGGCTCCGTGGAGAAGAAGTGTTAATGCATCAAATGGCATTGCTTCTTTAATTTCATTAAGCATATTTTCCTTGATGGTTTCATATGCAGAGCGGACTACAGTTCCAGCTGGTGAAGCATAATATGCAGGTCCGTGCTGCACTTCCCATCCCCGATCTTTAGCAACTTTTCCAAAGGCATTAAAATAATCAGTCAATATGCCCTCTCCACCTGTTTCGTATGCAAAATCGTCCAACACTGTAGGTATAGAGCAGAATGTGTTTGTCTCTGTAGCCATCAAGGCTGTAAATACTTTCATTAAACTTCTCCTGTAAGCAAAATCTTCAAGCTTTATCTCTGGTAAAGCTCAGGACAATATCTCCGTTAATATTGGTTCTTGACGTAATTGGAATAATATTTTTCAATGCATTTAAAAAAGATTTTCGATGTTTGACATCAAAATTGATACTGATGGGGATATGTTTCAGGCGTGCATCATTGATGACTATTTTTTTATCTAAGTATCGGTTGATTTCATCAATCACAACCTGCAAAGACTCTTCATTAAAATGCAGTCTTCCCTGCCGCCAGTCATTAACCTTTTGAACATCAACTTTGCTGATTATAAATTGACTTATATTTTCATTAACTTCAATTGACTGTCCTGCAACAAGGGTTTCCCGTATTATAGGAAGATTGATAATCTTTTTGGTATTGATCTGTTTGTCAGCCGTTTCCAGCCTGGTATTTTTATAGGCTAAAAGTGCATCTCTTTTATTTTCTGTGTCTGAATTCACTGTTTTCTGTTCAATTAGAATCCTGCCTTCACTCACAGCCACACTTGTTGTGCCTTGTAATTTCCTATAAACATTAAACTGGGTTCCGATTGCCTGCACTGTGATCTTGCCGGCTGAAACCACAAAGGGGCGTTCTGTGTCATGGGCAACGGAAAACAGTGCCCTGCCCTTTTTTAGAACAATAGAACGAAGATCAGTTGAATAGAGATAGCTGATCGTGGTTTCAGTATCCATACTGATTGAAGAACCATCTGCAAGATAAATAGTCCGCTGCTCTCCTGTGGCAGTTGTGTAATTATTATCAGAAGGTGTTGTGTCCTTCATCAGCCATGTCACCATCACCACCATGACCAAAGAGGCTACAAAGGCTGCATATTTAAAGATCGGCAAAGGGATTCCCAAAATATTTTTTGGTTTTACCCTTGTATTCAACCGTTCATTGGCAAGCCATTGGTTTCGTTCCAGAATAACTGCAGGCTCATCTTTTAATACATCAACTCCTCCCCAGATGGCATCCATTAAATCAAACTCTGCCTGGTGTTCGGGATCTTTTTTAAGCCATTTTTCAAATTTGCCTCTATCCCGGGCTGTCATGGTATCTGACTTGATTTTCATCAGCCAGGCATTTGCCTGAACAGCCACCTTGTCTTTATTTTTTTTAAATATCATTTTATATAATCTCTCCAATTTTTTCACGCATCTTAAGTACTGCACAAGAGATATGCTTGCAAACCGTTCTTTTTGATATTCCCATCTCTTTTGCAATTTGAGCATATGTCAGCCCTACAAACCGATGTAGTGTAAAAGCCCTCTGGCAGTTCTTATCCAGATTATTGTAAACCTTTCGCATAACATCAATTCCCTCTTCAGAACAGACAAGCTGTTCCGGGGAAAAACCTGAAGACGGCAGATCCATAGCTGTCATTGAAACATGTGCATTTGCCTTGCGCACTGCCTGCCTTCTAAATCTATCCTTTATAATATTGGAAGCAATTTTACACAACAAAGCCATGGAAGGTTCCAGCTCTTCAAGTTTTGGATGCCGTATCAGACGAATAAAAACCTCCTGGGCAATTTCATCTCTGTCTTCAACTGAATATATATGTCTTGCAAGATATCTTCTTAAGCCGTCATTATATTTTTTATAAATGTCATTAACAATATCCTCCTTCGCCCTGGTCACAGCAACTCCTGTTTCAGGATTTCTCTTTTTTTTGAAGGCGGCAATATTTCCCATTTACAAAACCTTGTCCTTTTTTCTTTCATTAAAATTTTATCAGATTTAATTGGAACAAACAATCTCTATAATTCTAAACGCAGGAAATAAAAAAAAACGCAGGGGAAATCGGAAATTTTAAAACAACTTTACATAAATACTGTTTCATACTATTTAAGTTTAAAATATAGTTATTATGTATAAATATGCAGGAAATACTATGGAGAGGATATATTTTATTTACCACCAAAATAACTGCAATGCTACAGATCATAAATTTTAAAATGTGGTTTGCCACAAAGCAAAACATAAGAATTTTTACTGATGTTTTAAGACTTTCATATACTAATTTTCAATATCTCAGCACAAGCCTTATAGCTGCAGCTCTACTGATATTTTCTTTCAGCACATCT
>JAOZRI010000527.1 GCA_029940235.1 Desulfobacula sp.
GCATATCAGGCAAAGCAGGTGTTCTCTCATTAGCTTCTAATCATAGCAGGATCTTAACCACACTTGAATATATGTTTGAAACTGTGGCAGGATTGCTGATGGCCTGTTTAGGATTTATTCTTTTCATCACTAATATTTCGATTTATTAAAATATTTACAATTTTAATCCCCAGACTACTTTCTGCAGGCATTCAGCCAGTCTGGTGAGTAATGTTAAAATCATTACAAATTTCACATCAATTTTTATCCCATGTTTTTTGATTTTTTGGGACATTTTCCTGTGAAAATAATCATAAATTTTTCTATTTTGCATAATCTTATATTCTTCCCAAGAACTTTGATGTTGACACTTTAAATCAACACAAAGTATATATGTGTAATATTTGAATCATATTATGGGAATTCGCATGGCTGAAGAGACTGTAAAAAAGCAAAACTCTGCAAAAGAACAACTTGGGAAAGTCATTTTTTATCTTCTCAAAGATAAACATTTGACCAAAGAAAATATTAATTACGCAAGAAGAATTCAAAAAAAACTTGTCCCGCCCAAGCCGCTTCTTGAAGTATTAAAAGAACTTGAGTATGTCGACGATAATAACATCAACGAGGTTATCAAGACTAACCGTGAGAATCTCAAACTTGGCACCCTCCTTGTTGAACTTGGACTCATCGACCGCGAAGATCTCAATGATGCCCTGAGAATACAGTATGAAGAGAAAAACACAAGAAAAGTGGGAGATATTCTTATAGACAACAGGGTTATTGATGAGAAAACTTTGATTGAAATTTTATCTCTTCAAATGGGCTTTCCTTTTCTTGAGCCTGAATTCATGGAACTTGATGCTGAACTTTTTAAAAGTGTTCCCTATAAGCTTTTCATGCAAAATAAGTTTATTCCGGTACAAAAAAAGGGAGATAAAGTTCTTGTTGCTTTTATAGATCCACTTCATAAGCCAACCATTGAATCAGCAAAAAAGATTTTTAAAAAAGAGATAGAGATAGGTATCTCGCGAAAAGATTCCATTGATGTTGCAATTCAAAAAATGATCAGGGAGGAGAACAAGGATAAAAAACCCTTAACAGTGGATGACGAATCCATTGTCGGCATTGTCAATACCATTATAATTAATGCCATCCGGGCCAAAGCCAGTGACATTCATATTGAACCGCTGGAAGACAGGCTAAGGGTCAGGTTCAGAATTGACGGGATCATGCACCATATAAAAGATTATTCCCATGATATGATGCCCATGATTGTGAGCAGGATCAAAATTTTAACAGAGCTTGATATAGCTGAAAAAAGGCGACATCAAGGTGGGCGTATTGATTTCCAGTTTGGAGAATACAGGGTTGACTTAAGGGTTTCTACCTATGTTACGGTTCATGGAGAAAAAATAGTTTTTAGAATCATCAATAAAATGGATTCCCTTCTTAAGGTGGAAGAACTTGGTCTGCCACCAAGGATGTATGATGATTTTATAACAAAAGCTATCAATGCACCCAGTGGAGTTACAATTGTTACAGGGCCCACTGGATCTGGAAAAACATCAACGGTTTACTCCTGTATTGATTATCTTAATACTCCAGAGAACAGTATTATTACCGCTGAAGACCCTGTTGAATATATTATTGAAGGCATTGCCCAGTGCTCCATTAATGAAAAAGTCAACCTGACCTTTGAAGAGACACTACGTCACATTGTACGCCAGGATCCCGATATTATTGTCATAGGTGAAATCAGGGATTTTTTCTCTGCCGATATTGCTGTCCAGGCGGCACTTACAGGGCATCAGGTATTATCAACCTTTCATACTGAAGACAGTATAGGAGCTTTGATAAGACTGATAAACATGAAAAT
>JAOZRI010000127.1 GCA_029940235.1 Desulfobacula sp.
GAAATAAGAAAACTTGTCATTGGGCTTATTAATGATAAACATTGGTCTGCAGTTATTACTTATCGAAATAAAAATATTCGTATTATTTCTGTTCGCAGATCACGTAAAAGGGAGGTAGAACTCTATGAAAGCTGAAGAATTTGATGCAAAGTTTGACAAAAACAAAGAAGATATAATAGATGATTTAAATCTTTCTACATTAAAACGACCTAATAAAACTCAAAAACGTGTAAATATTGATTTTCCAGTATGGGTAATAGATTCCCTCGATCGTGAGGCAAGTCGAATGGGAGTTACGCGCCAATCCATTATTAAAGTATGGTTAGTGGAACGACTGGAAGAACAAGCTTTTTACAAAAAGAACCAACAGGCATCATTTGCAGGCAGTTGATTTCAGCGCTAACCGCTTAGTTATTGCTCCCAGGTTACCCTGAGGATTTCCTGGTATGTTGTCTGACCCTGGAGCATCTTTTTTATACCGTTCTGCCGTAAAAGCACAAGGCCTTCTCGCATGGCTTGTTTTCTTAACTCTTCCAGGCCTGTGTCTGAAGTGGTTAACCTTTTTAAAGAGTCTGAGTAAGGCATGATCTCATATATTCCGGTTCGCCCCCTATAACCGGTTTTTCTGCATTTCACACACCCTTTTCCATGTTTAAGTTTTACCATGCCATGGGTTTTAATTTGAAGGCCAAGACTGATAAGTTCTTTGGCATCCATTTCAAACTCCTGGGCACAGTCAGGACAGATTTTCCTGACAAGCCTTTGTGCAACAATACCATTTAAGGAGGAGTGTATAAGATATGGAGGGATTCCTAAGTCAAGCAGCCTGAAGATGGTGGAGGCGGCATCATTTGTATGGAGTGTGGAAAGCACAAGATGGCCTGTTAGTGCAGCCTGCACTGCTGCCTGGGCTGTTTCAAGATCTCTTATTTCACCAACCATGATAATATCAGGGTCCTGGCGCATTATATTTCTCAGGACAGAACCAAATGTTACATCAATGGCAGGTTGTGCTGCGATCTGATTAAACTGCTCATGTATCATCTCTATTGGATCTTCAATTGTTGTAATATTAACCTTTGATGAAGAGAGCATTCTCAAGGTTGAATATAGAGTAGTCGATTTACCAGAGCCTGTGGGCCCTGTCACAAGAATAATTCCAAAGGGCATGGCAACCAGGTTTTTATACCTTTTAAAATCAGTGGATGTAAATCCCAAACCTTCAAGATCCTGAAAAAGAACATCAGGATCCATGATCCTTAGAACAACTTTTTCACCAAATGCAACAGGAATGGTGGAAACCCTGATTTCAACCTCGGTTTTATCTTTTTTCATTTTAATACGGCCATCCTGGGGCCTTCTCTTTTCAGCCATATCCAATCTGGAAAGGGTTTTAATCCTGGAGACCACTGCATTATGAAGTTTTTTGGGAAGTTTATATACAGTGTTGAGCACACCATCAATTCTCATTCTGACAAGGCAGATATCCCGTTTTGGCTCGATATGAATATCACTTGCTTTTTGATCAAAAGAGTAGGTGAACAGATGGTTGACAGCATTAACAATATGCTGATCTGTGGAGGGAAGATCGTCCATGGATTTCAAACTGACAAACTGCTCAAGATTGCCAATATCAATACCTTTTGTTGAAAAAAGATCTTCAGCAGCTGAAATGGAGTAGCGGAAACCAAAAAACTCATTAATAAATTTTTTAATATCAGATTTTGCACTTATAACAGGCTTTACTTTTAGTTTTGATACCATTTCAACATCGTGGATAGCCTCATAATTGAAAGGATCAGGTGTGGCAACAATCAATTTGCCCTCTTCGATCATTAATGGCAGTAATAGATGTTTTGCTGCAAAGGATTTGGATATTGTACCTGTTACAAGGTTTAGTTCAAGTTTCAGAGGATCAATTTTTTTATATGGAACTTTCCAGGCCTGTGCCAGAGCTTTATAGATCAAATCCTCATCAACTCTTTTTGACGGTTCATCCTTTCTTTTAATTTTCAAGTATAAAACAATATCAATAAATGAAATCAGGGCTGCCTGTTTATCCTTTGGCAAATCCTTGATTTCTTTCCCAAGTTTTTTTAAAAGGAGATCTCTCACCTTGCTCTCTTTTTTTAAAATTTCCAGGGCCTGCTCCCTGGAAATCAATCCTGCTGCCAAAAGTATTTTACAGATATTTTGTGATGAAAACTTTTTATGACCTTGAGTGTTCATATGAATTTTCCTGAAAATTTTTTAGTTATTTTTATTAACTGCTATTGATAACATATAAATGCCAAAAACCCATAAACTTTTTTTAAAAGAATTGAGTTAGTAAACCAGCAGACTTCAAACTATAAAAAGACAGTGGGTTATGAAAGGAAATAAAAAAATCTTTTAAAGATGTTTTGCTTTACTCAAGGTAGAAACATTTTATCCACCATCTCCTCATACCTGGCAATTGAATTGGATTTTAAAATATTTTTCAAAGGTTTTTTGCAATCTTTAAAACAGCCGGGACCAAGATAGTTCCAGATCCCTTTCATCCTGCCAATTAAATGGCCGGGCCCGGCAAATATTTTTTTATAATTTTCAAAAAGATCATCGTGGAAATTTCTAAGCCGCTCCAAGGGGTCCTGATTTGAACCAATATTTTTTATTGCTTCTGCAAGAGAGGGATTGGACAAAAGTCCTCTGCCAATCATGAAACGCTGGACAGATGGAAATTTTTTTTCGACCATGGAAAAAGATTTTTTATCCGTGATATCCCCATTGTAAACTACTTTGTGGCAAGTGTTTAAAATGGCTTTATCAAAGGCGTCATGATCGGATATTCCTTCATACATCTGTATTCCTGTCCTTGGATGAATAATGATTTCATCAAGGGGATATTTATCTAAAACAGGTAAAACCTTGAAAATTTCATGTTTTGATTTTCTGCCCAACCTTAATTTTATGGATAGAGTGCTGGAAATTTTGGGTATAACAGCTTCAAGGAAATCATCAATTTTTTCAGGATACATTAAAAGCCCTGACCCTTTCATTTTCTTTGCAATTTTGGAGTGGGGGCATCCAAGGTTCCAGTTAATTTTTTTATGCCCCATCTCATAAAGATGATCAGCAAGAAAAATAAAATCTTCTGGAATATTGCCAAGGATTTGAGGTGTTACAAAAATATTTTTATTGTTTTGAGGATCTACATCCTTGAGCCTTGAAGGTTTCAGCCGTTTTTGCCCCATGGTTGAAATAAAAGGAGCTATTGCCTCATCCACCCCAAAAAAATGGTCAGAAAACACATTTCGATATGTCACATCGGTAAATCCCTGGAGAGGGGCAAGTATGATGGTGATATTATTATTTTTCATAATGTTTTTTATCAACAAAAGTATAAAAACTTTGACAAATGTTAATGAGATAAACTATACAATCAACTGTTTTGGTCACTAAGATTTTGGTTCAAAGTTATAATTGAGATTCAAATAGATTGCAAGGAGTGTTGCAGGGTATGAAAGATATTTTCCAAGAAATTATTAAAATCAATATGATGGAAGACACCTCAGCAAAAGAGGTTTGTGCCTCAGATTTGTTTGACAGATTAAACTCCATGGAATTACCCCAATATTTCAACTGGACTGCAGACATATTTGAAGAGCTTCATGTCAAAAAAAATCCTGATAAAAAGGCCTTGATCTGGACAGATCTTGATACACTTGAAACCAAAACTTTTTCCTATAAAACACTGTCTGATAAAGCAAACCAGTTGATCAACCTTGCTTTAAAATCAGGAATTGAAAAAGGGGATAATTTTTATATGATGAGCCCCATCCTGCCAGAGAACTGGTTTGCAAGTCTTGCCTGTATCAAGGCTGGTATCATCAATGTCCCCACAGCAACCACAATGACCCAAAGAGAGCTGGAATTCAGATTTGAAACCTATACTCCCAGAGTTATCATGGCTGATGTTGATTGTGCAAATTTGATTGATAAAGCTTTGGAAGAGATAAACATTAAACCAAAACTTAAACTTGTATTAGGAGAAAAACCAGGCTGGGTATCCTTTGATATGATTGAACATGAATCCAGGGAAGCAAAAAAAGCAGACACAAAATCCAAGGATACTCTTTTTTGTTTTTTTACTTCAGGTACAACAGGACTTCCTAAGAGGGTTGGCCATACAGCAGTGTCATATCCTGTAGGGCATTTATCAACAACTCTAATGGCTGGTTTAAAGCCCGATGACATCCATAATAATCTTAGTGCTCCGGGATGGTCAAAATGGGCATGGTCCAGCTTTTTTGCCCCCTTTAATGTTGGTGCTACAACAACAGGGTTTAAATTTACTGTTTTAGATGGCGAACAATATCTTGATGCAGTATCAAGCCATGAAATAACAAGTTTTTGTGCGCCACCCACGGCCTGGAGAATGTTTGTTAATATGAATCTTGACTCTTTTAATTTTCCCTGCCTTAAACAATCCATCAGTGCGGGTGAGCCTTTGAATTCAGATGTGATTAGACAATGGGAACACCACACATCAAATAAAATCAGAGATTATTACGGCCAGACTGAATCCACTGCCATGATTGGCAATCCTCCCTGGATAAAAGATAAAATGAAATCTGGATCATTCGGGTTCCCATCTTTTATGTATGACATGGCTCTTGCAGATAATGAAGGCAATGAAATTACCCAGCCTGACCAACCCGGGCATATTGTTGTTAAACTTGATAACTGGCGCCCCATAGGATTGTTTTCCGAATATATTGGCAGCCCTGAAAAAATGGGTTCTGTTTTTGTGGACAACTTTTATTATACCGGTGACAGGGCATCATTTGATAAAGATGGATATTGGTGGTTTGTGGGTAGAGCTGATGATGTTATTAAATCCTCTGACTACCGAATTGGCCCCTTTGAAGTTGAAAGTGCTCTTTTAGAGCATACAGCTGTAACAGAAGTTGCAGTAATCGGTGCTCCTGACCCCAAGCGGTATCAGCTTGTCAAAGCCTATGTAATTTTAAATCCAGCAGTTAAAGCATCAAAAGAGCTGGCTTTAGAACTTTTTAAACACACTATCACCATTTTACCTAAATTTAAAATACCAAGAATCCTTGAATTTGTTCCAGAAGTTCCTAAAACCATCAGCGGAAAAATAAGACGTGTTGAATTAAGACAAATAGAGACAGCAAGGCAAGAAAAAACTGATGACCAGGAGCTCCAGGAATATTTTTATTGGGATTTCCCTGAACTAAGCTCAAAAAAATAACAATATCAACCACCCCCTGTATTTGAATGTAAAGTTGCCCATCTGTGAGGCGCAAGCTCGAAGAGATGCGCATGCATACAACTTTTGCAACCGGAGTGTACTGTAGTACATGAGGATTGCAAAAGTTTGAAGAAACGAAGCAGATGGGTGAGTTTACATTCAAATACTAAAGGGCATTTCTACATCTACCTCTCCACTGCCCGACCTTAAAAATTTTGCATCTGGATATCTTCTTTGAAAGACCTTGATCATTTTACGATTTTCAGCCAGAACAGTTGCAAGGAACTGCTTATAATTATTTTCCTTTGCTATGCCTTCAAGAATTTCAAGGAGATATGACCCTATTCCCATTCCATGGAGTCTTTCCTTGACAAGAAAGGCCACTTCCGCACTGGTTTCATCAGCTTTTGCATAGGAGCCGATTGCCACAATCTGTTTTCGTTTACCACGCTGCATAAGTCCTATTATGGTCATATTTCTTCTATAATCCACCTGTGCCCACTGTTTTTGCAGCATATCCCTTGAAAAGACCTTTCGTCTGTTAAAAAACCTGTAGTAGATGGAATCTTCCTGTAAAGAGTAATAAAAGTGGCGGGACTCAAACTCATCAGAGGGTAAAAGAGGTCTGAAATCAATATTTTTTCCATTGGGCAGTTTAAATGAATAGAGGTATTGATCTAAAAACAGGAGATCCTGGCTTGTTGGCGGCAGTTGATCAGCAAATATATAATGCCTTTTTTTAGCTTCTTCTATCAAACCTGTTCGAAATTTTGGGTGGGCAATCCTGGCAAGTTCCATAACCCTTTGAGAGATGCTTTTTCTGCGCATTTCAGCTATACCATATTCAGTTACAATAATATCAATATCACCTCTTGTTGTTGCAACACCAGCTCCTTCACTTAAATGGGGAACAATCCTTGAGATCTCACCGTTTTGAGCAGTGGATGGAATAATAATAATGGAAAATCCACCTTTGGACATGGCTGAACCTCTTATAAAGTCAACCTGATCTCCAATGCCGCTGAAAAAAAGATATCCCTTTGAATCAGAACAGACCTGACCTGTCAGATCCACCTCAAGAGCTGAGCTGATGGAAATAAAATTATCATTTTTTGCAATTATATTGGGATCATTTACAAATTCTGAAGATTTAAAATAAAAAATGGGGTTATTATTAACATAATCATATAATTTTTTAGAACCCATGCACAGGGATGCAATGACTCTATCCGGGAGATATGATTTTTTTTTGTTGGTTATGGCTCTGTTTTTAAAAAGAGGTAAAAGCCCTTCTGTGATAACCTGAGTGTGGATGCCAAGATTTTTTTTGCCGCTAAGACGAGAGACAACAGCATCCGGCAGATGTCCGAATCCAATCTGAAGTGTGGCACCATCATCCACAAGCATGTTGACATAATGGCTGATTCTTTCAACAATTTCCTGGTTTTTCTTAAGAGGAAGAGCCTCCACTATTGGTTCTTGATGTTCGACAAGATAATCAATTTCATCAATATTAATTATACCGTCCCCCCAGGTTCTCGGCATTTCAGGATT
>JAOZRI010000128.1 GCA_029940235.1 Desulfobacula sp.
AAGGCAATGAAAGCAAGGCAGCAAAATTGCTTAATATTAACCATCACACCTATCGTTATAAAAGAAAAAAACTACAGTGATACAGTATGAGTATATACAGCATATATCAAGGCTGTATTGGGATATATATTTATTCAATAATCAACTAATATAATTTAGTGGAAAATACGCCCTTCCTTCAGTCAAGATTATTATCCAATCCCTGTACTAAAGCATGGTCTTTATTTTTAAAGATACCAAAGTCATTCAAAAATTTTTTATGCTTTCCAGTGTAAGGGGATTTGTCTTTTGGGCGCATTTTACAACTTTACTTTAATGAAGCAAGATTCCAGGGGTCTTCAGGCTGTAAGTTGGAACCAGGACGGTATTTAAACTGCAAACCCTTTAAAAAATTACGCAGCATCTGGTTTTTACATTCCCGGTAATGCTTATGATCTGCCCTGCGAAAAAAAGCACTTAATTCATGCTTGCTGATTTTCACACCAGACATGGCTAAAATCTTTACCACATCATCAGCTTTCAGGTTTAAGGCGATTTTCAGCTTCATAAAGATGGCATTGTTGCTTAAAGTCTTTTCCGGCTCAGGCGGGGGACCTTCTCTTTTGCCTCTTTTATCATTGATCAATCCATTTAAAAAAACTGCAAGCTGAGTATCACTGCATTTTTGACAGGCAGGATCATCATCTTTTTTTAACCAGTCGCTGATCTGTGCCCGTGTAACCTGAAGATCGGCCTGACCAAAGATCGATATCATTTTTAAATCATTGAAATCAAACGTATACCGAATACGGCGTAATATATCATTGTTATTCATTGTTTTAAGTTAATCCCATTTTTTTTCAACTCTAAAATCCCTTTTTTATACAACCCTCCAACTGCTCTTTTAAACTCTTTTTTGCTCATGGAAAAAATCTTTTTGATCTCTTCAGGGGAGCTTTTGTCATGACAGGGTATAAACCCGTCAGCCTTTTTTAAAATGGTTACAATTTGCTGTGCAGAACCTTTCACAGACAGATATCCTGGTTTTTTTAAAGTTAAATCAATTTTTTTATCTTCACGAAGTCGCATGATATAACCTGTACAAGAATCTCCAATTGACAGATCCTGATAGGTTTCATTGAGATATAACATACCAAAGTATTGATTGTTGATTACTGCCATAATACCAATTTTGGTGATAGAGTGGATAATAAGATCAACCTGCTGCCCCACCTTAAGACCATTGATATTTTTATCGCAGTTTACAGATATCTGAGTGGTGCCGTATACCCGTTGTGTCTCGCTGTCCAGACAGATTTTGGTCAGATATTTTTTGCCTGGCACCATTGTGTCCTGCTGCTCATTTTTGGGTACCAGCAGATCTTTTTCAAGACCCCACTCCATAAATGTTCCAAAGGAAGCAATATCTTTTGCTTTAAGGAAAACAAAATCTCCAACAATGCCAGCAGGTTTTAACGTGGTTGCAACCAGGCGATCCTCAGAATCAGTATATACAAATACTTTAATGGTATCACCAAGATTAAAATTATCAGGAACATATTTATTGGGAAGCAGAATTCTTTCTTCATCCACACTCAGATATAAACCATAATCAGACCTGCTTTCAATAGAAAGATTGTTGTACCTTCCAATTTTAAGCCTGCTGTCCTGCACCTTATTTTTCTGCCTGCTATGGGCAATTTTGCTGGAATTATTCCATGCATTTTTGATGTCTGGCATTTATACCTTGTTCCTCTGTAAATTTATCCTGTAATTATACCACATCAAGGATTATACAGCTACACCAAATTCACCTTCAATGGTTTATTATTGACAAACCCCACAACGTGGTATAATATTAATTTAATAATGTAAACCCTAAATATGACAATCAATACTATGGAAAAAGATAATTTTAAAAAAATCAGAGCAAAACTTGAAAAAACCCAGAAAGAGCTGGCACAGCTGCTGGGAGTCTCCATCAAAGCTATACACAGCTATGAACAGGGCTGGCGTAAAATCCCACATCATATTGAAAGGCAATTGCTTTTTCTTTTATCGAGAATACTTTTAGGGGATGACAAACATTCAGACAAATGCTGGGATATCATGAAATGCCCGGATAAATTGCAAAAAAATTGTCCTGCCTGGGAATTTAATTCAGGAGAGCTATGCTGGTTTATTAATGGAACTAAATGCAGTGGGAAAGCCAAAAGTTCCTGGGAAGAGAAAATGGAAGCCTGCAGGAAATGCAAGGTTTTCAAAAGCTTTTTTGAAACTGAAAAGGGGATTTAAAACAGTGGATGATTTTATTATAGACAGCCTGTGCCGTACTGAAAGAGATAATGCTTCTGAGTATCGCAAAGTATTGCCAGAAGTTATCAATTCAATTTTAGTATCCATGGAAGATGAAGAATGTTTTGCCCATATCGGGGATGACCCTATCCATTTTTCAACCTCCATAAAAGAGATGATTGATAAATTCAGAGAGATTCTTTTCCCGGGCTATTTTTCCAGGGAAAAAATTGATGGAGCAAATCTTGTCTATAATATGGGGCAGGCAGTTTCCCAGCTTTATGATATTTTATCTGAGCAGATTGTGCATGTCTTAAGACATGACTGCCTGCGATATACCAAAGCTTGTTTAGAATGTGAAAACACAGGCAATGAAATTGCTTTAAAAACAATTGAGTCAATTCCAAAACTTCGCATATCTCTTGCCAAGGATACAAAAAGCGTTCTTGAAGGAGATCCAGCTGCTAAAAGCCATGATGAAATTATCTATTCATACCCTGGCCTTTATGCCATCACAGTTTATAGAATTGCCCATATCCTGTTTAATTTTAATGTTCCCCAACTGCCAAGGCTGATGACAGAATATGCCCACAGCCGAACCGGAATTGATATACATCCGGGTGCGCAAATTGGAGAACAATTTGTTATTGACCATGGAACAGGTGTTGTTGTGGGCGAAACAAGTGTTATTGGTAATAATGTAAGGTTATACCAGAATGTTACAATTGGAGCATTATCACTGCCGCCAAATGCAGGTGTTAAACTTCGAGGGGCTAAACGCCATCCCACCATTGAAGATGATGTAATAATCTATTCCGGTGCCACAATCCTTGGCGGAGAAACCAATATTGGTGCGAAATCTGTAATTGGCGGTAATGTATGGCTGACAAGCTCTGTTCCAAAAGAGACTAAAGTCTTTATTGAATCTCCACGCCTTATATACAAATACCAGGAGAACCGGGAACAGATAATGCAAGAACAGATAAAGCAGGAGGGACTAAATAATGAATACCAGGTCTGATATTACAAAAACGTGCGGCAATACCCCTTTAATATATCTTAAAACCGCCAGCCAGGAAACAGGGGCTCAAATTTTTGGAAAACCTGAATTTTTCAATCCAGCTTCAAGCGTAAAAGATCGTATAGGGCTTGCCATGATTGAACAAGCTTTTAAAACAGGCAAAATCAATAACGATTCCACCATTGTTGAACCCACAAGCGGCAATACAGGTATTGCACTTGCTTTTGTAGCCAGAGTTAAAGGTTTGAAACTGATACTGACCATGCCTGAAACCATGAGTCTTGAAAGGCGGCAGCTTTTAAAACATCTTGGAGCAACTCTTGTTTTGACTGAAGGTTCAAAAGGAATGAAGGGTGCCATTGAAGAGGCACAAAAGATTGTTAAAAAGACTTCAAACTCTTTTATGCCAGATCAGTTTTCAAACCCTGCCAATCCTGAGATCCATAGAAAGACCACTGCACCTGAAATCTGGAATGATACAGATGGCACAATTGATATTTTTGTGGCAGGAGTTGGAACCGGTGGCACCATTACCGGAGTCAGTGAAGTATTAAAGGAGAAAAACCCAAATCTCAAATCCATAGCCATAGAACCAGCTGATTCACCTGTTATCTCGGGCAAATCCCCCGGCCCCCATAAAATTCAGGGTATTGGAGCAGGTTTTATCCCTGGAAATCTCAATGTTGACATTCTTGATGAGGTGATTCTTGTTGAAAATGAGGAAGCAATGCAGGGAGCAAAAGACCTTGCGCTTGATGAAGGTATCCTTTGCGGTATTTCATCCGGGGCTGCTTTTCACGGAGCAAAAATTACAGCATCCCGCCCGGAAAACCAAGGCAAGGTTATTGTGTTTATTCTTCCGGATACAGGAGAACGCTATTTAAGTACAGATCTGTTTAAAGATTCCTGATTCATTTGTTTAAAACTCCATGGTCCACCCTGCATTGGCAAAGGCAAATTTTTCTTTAAATCTATTGTAACATATTGCAGATGCTTCATTCCCTGTGCAATGTGATACTGCGATTAGATCAAACTTGTATGTTTCAAAGGCACCCATTGTTTTTTTAAGTTGGTCTTCTGAATTTAAAAATCCCAGGTGTGTGCCCCCTATTACTGCATAAAATTGCTTGTGGCCTGTCATTTTTTCAAAGTGCTTCATGACATTTACAATGCCTGAATGGGCACATCCTGTTAGAATTACAGGCCCCTTGTTCGTCTCAATTAAAAGAGAAGTATCATCAAAAAGCGGATCTTCTGAAAAACCTTTTTGCTGCTTGAGTTTCAGCCTTTTGTCATTGATCTCAAAATCTGTCACCCTTGGAACCTGTCCTGAAAAAAAGATATTGTCTGATATTTTTTGAAAGGTTTTTTCTAATATAAGCTCACAATTGGGGTCAGCTTTTAGCACATCTTTTGAAAATGGAGGGCCGATATAGTTAAAAGGTTGATTTATATTCTCTTTTTTATGGGAGTATTTTGCACCGAAAATAGCTGGATGGGCAATGACCCTGGTTTTTTGGGAAAAAGGAAGTAGTTGTGCAAGCCCTCCAGTATGATCATAATGCCCGTGACTGAGAACAATGGTGTTAATCTGGGCAAGGTCAATACCCAGTGTCTTGGTATTGGGTTTAAGGCCGAGTCCCTGACCAGTGTCCAGCAGAATTTTTTGCCCGTCTTGTTCCACAAGTGCTGAAAAGCCGTGTTCTCCTACAATGTTTTTTGTTAAACCGGCTCTATTCTCACAGAGTATTGTTATTCTTGTTTTATCCATGGTATCACCCATTTTGTTTTTACTATAACATTTTGAATTCTTACGATCTTACCAATTTTGACAGTAAATTATAAAACCATAATAAAAGCATTTTTTGGTTTAATAAGTTATTGGCTTATCATACAACTTTGCCATCTTTCCAGAATGGTGACATCTGTCTTAATTTATGAATTACAGGAGCAAGCGCTGCAATGATTATATCCATCTCATCTTTTGTATTATAATGGGACAGAGAGAATCGAATGGATCCATGGGCAGATTTAAAGGGTACTTTCATTGCCATGAGTACATGGGAAGGTTCAAGTGATCCTGATGTACAGGCAGATCCTGAAGATGCGCAGATCCCTTCTCTGTCCAGCATTAAAAGTATGGATTCTCCTTCCACAGCATCAAAACCTATGGAGAGCGTATTTGGAAGCCTTTGATCAAGATCTCCATTAACTGAAGAACTGGGTATCTTTTCAAGAAGCTGTGCCTGAAGATAATCACGAAGTTCCCTGACACTGGTATTTATGACAGGCAGATTTTCCCTGGCAAGTTCACATGCTTTACCAAGCCCGATTATGGATGCAGTATTTTCTGTTCCGCCGCGCCGTCCATTTTCCTGATGCCCACCCATGAGAAAAGATGAAAATTTAAAACCTTTTTTCACATACAACACACCAACTCCTTTTGGAGCATGGAGTTTATGCCCGGACAAAGAGAGCATATCCACACCAGCTTTTTTTACATCAATTGGAATTTTTCCTACTGCCTGAACTGCATCGGTGTGAAACAGGATACCCTTTTCATTAACCTTTTTTGCAATCTCTTCAATGGGAAACAAAACACCTGTTTCGTTATTTGCCCACATCAATGACACAATGGCAGTATTGTCAGTCATGCTGCCATATAATATATCAAGGTCAAGCAGGCCCTTGTTATCCACAGGAACAAAGGTAACTTTATACCCTTGTGTTTGTTCAAGGTATTGATATAAACTTTTTATTGCAGGATGTTCCACATTGGAAGTGATTAAATGCTTTTTTTCAGGATAGGCATGAATTGCAGTATAAATGGCTGAGCTGTCACTTTCAGTACCACAGCTTGTGAAAATTATCTCTTCAATATCAGCATTGATAAGATCAGCAACTCTCTGTCTTGCCTGTTTGATTTTTCTGTCAACTTTATCCCCAAAGGTATGCATGGACGATGGATTGCCATACAACTCTCCAAAATAGGGAAGCATTTCCTGGATAACTTCATCAGCTGTTCTTGTTGTTGCATTATTATCTGTATATACAATTTTCATTGGGTTATCCTTTGTTGTGAACAGATTCAATAATCTCTTCAATCCTGCCTAAACATTGACCGCATCCACCGCCGGCTTTCAGGTAATCAGTTACAATTTCAGTGGATTTAATTTTATTTATTGTTACTACATCAATTATTTCAAGATCTGTCACTTCAAAACATTCACAAACGATTTCACCTGGTTTTGCCATAATCTGAACGCCTCTGTAGTCTGCAATGGCTTTTTTCAAAGCAGACTGCCCCATAACTGAACAATGCATTTTTTCCTTTGGCAGACCATCAAGATAATCTGAAATATCATCATTGGTCAATTTTGCAGCAGTATCAAGAGTCATTCCCTTAACCATTTCAGTCAGAGCTGAAGAAGAAGCAACAGCACTTGCGCACCCAAAGGTCATAAAGGATGCATCAACAATTCTTTCATTTTTATTAATCTTTAAATATAGTT